>OMVH01000173.1 GCA_900314365.1 uncultured Prevotella sp.
CCCCCTTCTCGCTCTCGTGCTTCGAAGATGCACGAGAGCGTAGCTAACTTCCAGCCAGGTAGAGGTTGATTCCTCTGCTCGCGGACCACCACAAGGTTTGCCCCTGCAAAGGATAATTAACTTCCGAAACTTGAGTAATGAGTACACATGATAAAGTCATTTTCACAATATCGACCTTTGGTTATCAACCAGTTATAAAGCCAAAAAATCGTAATTTTTGAACTTTTTCAAGTGGACTCAGTAATGTTGAAAGAAGGGCACAGAGGATATTTTGGATTGGTTAATTTGCTCAAGTTGTCATTGGCAGTGTTGGTGCACCATCTATGAAATTTAATTACTCAGCTTGCACGCAGGATGCGGACGGCCACAAGGGCCGCACCCTGCAGTGGAATAAGAGAGAGAGGTAAGATAGGCTGCACTCAGGAATGAAAAGAAAAAACAGTTGTTTTTTCTTTGTCATTCCCTTCGTTTGCACTATCTTTGCCAAAACAAAACTGATATCCTATGAGACACTTACTGTTACTGACCCTCTCACTGCTAACCCTAACAGTGCAGGCACAATCAAAGACGAGGCAAAACACTTCTTTTCAACCCCATGACGGTTACTGGGTGACACCTGAAGATTTCGGATGTCGCGGCGACAGTGTGACCGACGACACGGAGGCTTTGCAACGGGCCATCGACTACTGCCGCACCCAGGGCCGCACGCTGCGCTCTACGCGCGGACGCATCTATGCCATCAGCCGACCGCTGGACCTCAGTCGCTCCGCTCTCTTTGAACTGGACTTCGGCGGCGCGGAAATAAAAGCCGTGGAAGCTATGGACTACATGATGAAGATTGACAATGGTTCCTACACCGACAACGAGTTCAAAATCAGGCACAAGACCGTCTACAACGACCTGCTGCTCGACTGCAACGGCTTAGCCGGAGGCATACAACTAAATGAGGGAGTGAAGACTTCATTCGACAAACTCATGGTGCGCAACTGTCCTACGAAGGCTTTCCACTTAGTTGACGGCTACGAGGTGTTCGTCACAAACTCTCACTTCCAATGCCTCTCCGACCGCAATTCCTATGGACTCTATCTCGAAACGGGTGACTCCCACTTCAGCAATATCGTCATCATCGATGCTCACACCGCTGTCTACCAACAAACCAACGGCACCAACTTCTACGATAAAATTCACGCATGGATGCTCTCTCACGCCGAAGGTTCCACCTTCTTTGATGTCAGCGGACTCGTACTGCTCAACGAAGGCTATTGCGACACCGCGCAAAAAGGCTACAACATGCATGGCTTCACCATCATGAAGCTCATAGGCTGTCACCATCTCAACAACTCCAGCGTCTACGACACCAAGGCCGCTGCTACCCTCTTCAACTTCAGCAAACCCGAACTGGCACAGACCTGTAACATCACTGCCTATGGATGCAATTTCAACGGAGGAGACATAAAAACCTACCTGTCGAACATCGACGAGAACCGCATACAATTCCGCGATTGCTTCTACGGTTCCAACATCATTGGCTCATGGGGGCGCTATCCACTCCGTGCCGCTTTGGGAGTTACTCTTCAAGACTGTTGGGCTGCCATAGGTGACAACAACGTATCGCTGCGTCCCGAGATAGACCAAAGCAGTCAACTGCATATTGATGCCACAGTGGAAGACAAAGCCGGCCGTGAAGTCTCATTCACCCTGGGCACCGTTCCAAAGTTGTTCCATCCCAAGCGTCCGGCTCATGCAGCTTGTGCACTGACCTTTTCGGACGGCAGCACAGGAATAGGGGTGCTGAGTGTCCTGACAGAAGGGCAGGTTACCGTCAACAAGCAGAAGGCTGACCAACGAAAAGTAGTTGAGCGAGTAGAGGCAGAGTGTTCTTACAAATAAATAGCTTGGAAGCCATCATAAAAAAACGTTTTGTTTTGGCCGATTGCGGCGAAACGATTAACTTTGCAAAGAACAAGATAAATGGAGCATTAGACGGTAGGCGAATCCTCGAAGCAACCACTCTGCCTCTCATGTGCCATAGAATTCACAGCAATGAAGAATTTCTTCCTGCGCTCGCTACCCCAAGACACTAATGGCAACTGGCTCCATGTGGGGCTGGTGGCGGGTGCCATCGTCTTCTTCATCCTTTTCTTCCTCCGGCCGTTCGGGCTGGGCTCCTATGCCGGCAATGTCTTTGGAGTGGTGTTGTCGTTCACGGCATTGGCCGTCGTGGAGACGTATGTCTATGGTTGGCTGGTTTACAAGCCCCTGGCTCGCCATACGGCAACATGGCGCGTGTGGCATGAGTGCGCGGCCATCCTGCTGTTGCTCTGCCTCATCAGTATGGGTAATTTCGTCCTTGACTGGATATGGTTCCGAAGTCCGCTGTCACTGGCTCACTTCTTAGGCTATACTTACGCCACGTTTCTCATTGGCATTCCCATCACCCTGACCATCGTCGCCCTCGACTATCAGAAGCGACTGCGCAACCGCCTCGCCACCCTGCTGCAAAAGGACGAGGTGACACAAGCGGGGCACACAATTACCTTCCATGACACTTCGGTGCGGGGCGAGGACCTCACGCTGCCCATGACTGACTTCCTCTATGCCGAGGCTCAGAAGAACTTCGTGGATGTCTACTTTCTGCGTGAGGGGCGAGTGGAGCATCGTCAGTTGCGCGCCACCCTAACATCGGTACTTGCTGATGCCAAGGACAAGAGCATTTTCCAATGCCACCGATCATTCATCGTCAATCTCAACCGTATCCTCTCCGCCCACGGCAACTCGAACGGCTATCAGCTCACCGTGGGCGACGACCACCACGTGGTGCCTGTGTCGAGGAGCTACGTGGCCAAGTTGAGGTCGTTTGTGGGGTAAGCAAATTCACTGATTTCTGCTTAGTCATTCATCCCAAATCCTTGCGTTTCATCCTGATGCTTAGGCAAGTGGCACGATAGTTAGCTGTCTGTCCCGCTTATTTGGAGGGAAGCGTTTCATGCCCTAACTTTGCCGGCATGAAACGCAACATACTCATACTCTCATTATTGCTGACGGGTTATGTCGCAGCCTATACACAGCGCGTCATCTCGGGTACGGTGACCGACGGCCACGAGCCTGTCGTCGGTGCCAACGTCTTTGTGAGGGGCACCATCGACGGCTGTCTCACCGACTCGCTCGGGCGGTTCTCGTTCACAACAGCAACGGCTGACAGTGCCGTGCTGATGGTCACCTGCATGGGTTATGACGACTATCAGCGTGTGCTGAGCAAAGAAGAGCGTCCATTGACCATCCGACTGCACGAGCGCTCGACAACGATCGATGAAGTTGTGGTCACGGGGAGCACATTCTCCTTCGGACAAGCCAATGGCATGAAACAGCTGGATGCGCTTGATGTGGTGCAGGACGGTGGCAGCTGCGGCGACATTGTGGCGGCGTTGCAAAGCTTGCCCGGCACCCAGAAGGTGGGTGAGAACGGAAAGCTCTATGTGCGCGGCGGTGACAGTGAGGAGTGCCAAACCTATGTCAATGGTATGCATGTGCTGCGCCCCTATACAACATCGGCCCCCGACAGTCCGTCACGAGGCCGCTTCTCGCCTTTCCTCTTCAAGGGCATCAACTTCTCGCTTGGCGGCTATGACGCCGAATATGGACAAGCCCTCTCATCGTTGCTGCCCATGGAGACCACCGACGCCTCGGCATCGGATAAATTCGGCGTGAGTGCCTCGCTCAACGACTGGAACATTGGGGGCACGAAGGCTACCAACGCAGGCAGCTGGTCGATGAATGCAGCTTACACTGACTTGGGACTCTACAACCGTCTCTTCCCCGACCGCTGGACATGGCACAAGCCTTACCGCCAGCTCTCTGGCGAGACGCAATGGAAGATGCAACCCACCACATCGAGTGTGTGGAAGACGTATGCAGGATTCGACCGCACCACACTGAGCCTCGACACCGATGGCCGCAGGCTTGACCTCGGCGAGAGCAATCTCTATCTGAACAGTGTCATCAAAGGCTCAGCCAAAGGTGGGCTGAGTTGGTTTGCCGGAGTATCGGGCAGCTTGGTGTGGGAGAATATCGATGGCGCCATTGTTCAGTCGGACCGCTATCGCCACCGCATGGGCGAGTTGCATGTTAAAGCAAAGGTATCGAAGAGCATTTCATCTGCTGTGAAAGCTACATTAGGTGCCGAAAGTTATCTACGACATGCAGGGATTGACTATCATTCTATCGCAGACTATCACTACGCTGCCGACACCCGTCTGCCGGCTTTCTTCGCCGGGACGCAGTTTCGTCTCTTGCGTCATCTCTTTGCCGAAGCCTCCTTGCGAACGGAATATACCAGTCGTTCTCATCGTGGGAGCGTGTTGCCACGGCTGTTGCTCAACTACTGTCCTACGACGAATTGGCTGTTGACCCTCGCGGCCGGACAATACTCACAAGAGGCCATCGACACAATACAGATGCGCAGTCCGGGGACATTGCGCCCTGCCACTGCCACCCACTATATCGCCGGAGCGCAGTATCATTTCGGTCAGACCCACGTGCGCTTTGAGGCTTACTACAAGCACTACAGCCATCTGCCTCTCACACGGCATGAGAGATATACAGCCGACGGGCATGGCATGAGCCGCGGCTTCGATGTCTATCTTGACGACCGCTCCTTGCTGCGCAACCTCTCCACGACACTCAGCTATAGCTATAACGACTCGCGGCGCCTCTACCTCGACTACCTTGTTGAGGACCGCCCGCAGTATGCCTCGAGTCACAATCTCCGCCTCTCCTTGCGCTATGGCTTTGGCGTGTGGAGCTTTGGACTGACCGACTCCTATGCTTCAGGCCGAAGGAGCGAGGGACGCACCACACCTTATTATAATAGTCTGGATGCCAGCGTCACCTGGTTGGCAAGCAAGCGCGTCATCGTCTACAGCTCACTGAGCAACCTCCCTGGCCGTCGGAACATCTACGGCTACCGCAATGGACAGCCCGTCACCAATGGTTCCAACCGCTTCTTCTATATTGGCATATTCGTTTCACTAAAAAGTAATAAAGCTTATGACATTTCAAATTTCTAAATTCATGGCATCGCCATTATGCCATCGTCTGATGGTGCTTGCCATCGTCTGCTTCACCGTTGTAGGTGCTCAGGCCCAACAGCTGTCAATGAAAGAGCAACTCGCAGCTCTGCAGCGCTTAGAAGCTATGCAGCCCGATAGCCTTGGCCCGAAAATCCAACAAGCCGTGCTTCTACTCGGTTTCGTCTGCACCAATCCGCAGGACAGCAACGCCAAACAGTATGTTGATGAGGCACAGCGAATCATCAGAAAGATAGAGGCACTGAAACCACAGAAAGCAGCTGACCGCTCCGACCTTGCAACACTCCAAGGCTTCTATTACACAGCTCTCATCGTGATGAATCCCCAACAGAATGGGCCGCGCTACTACAGACAAGCACTTGATAATTTGGACAAAGCACTAAAAATCAATCCTGGAAACATGATGGCTAAAATGCTGTCAGAAAGGTTTAAGGAAGGTATGACTAAAGGTTCTTCAAACTGAAAGAACCGTCAAGGCCAGAGGTGTGCCAATACTTAAGTCGCCTTTGACCTGGATGGTGGAGCCTATGAGCGTCTCTCCCGTTTTCTTATCCTTCACCACACCCTCTACGGGGCCTGCATAACACAAAGGAAGGAAAGACAAACTAAGCGCCACCGTCAGAAAGATTTTGATCATACCTGTTGACTTGTGAACTTTACCGCTGCAAAATTAAAGCCATGATATTACAAAGGAGTTTGGATACAATGATAATACTGTAACAATAAAGCAAAAAAACAAGGGCAAGGAGAAGTCAGAAAACAGGGAAAAACAAGAATGGAAAGAAGCTGTGTGTAGCTGCTCTTCATCCAGAGGCTTTCTTGTTGCCACAGAGAATCCGCAAGGACAAGGCTGTCGAAAAAACACGCGAAATTATTTGCACAACAGAAGAGAAAGTCCTAACTTTGCACCGCTCAACCATCGGAGGGCGCCATAAGGAAGTGGCACTGGATAAGACGGGGCGATTATAGCCCCGAATGTCCAGTGCCACTTTCTACGTTATGAGAGTTCTAACATTCAATTAAAGATATGGAAACGATAAGAAAAGCAACAGTCAACGACATCCCGCTTATTCGCCAGATGGCGGAGAAAGTATTCCCGGAGACTTACAAGAACATTATCACTCCAGAGCAGTGCGAATATATGATGGACATGATGTACTCGGAGGCGAGCCTGCGGCGGCAGATGACCGAGGAGCATCACATCTATCAAATACTCTCCGTTGACGACAAGACAGCAGGATATGTTTCAGTGCAACCCATTGAGGCCGATCTCTACGAGCTTCAGAAAATCTATGTGCTGCCCGACTTCCAAGGCCGGCACTTAGGCCGCAAGCTCTTCGACGCAGCCGTCAGCCTCGTAAAACAGCTGCATCCCGGTCCTTGCCGAATCTTTCTGCACGTCAATCGCTACAACAAAGCCAAGACGTTCTACGAGCACCTCGGCCTGAAGGTCACCCGACAAGGCGACTACGACATCGGACATGGATACTTCATGAACGATTACATCATGGAGAAAGAGATTTAACAAATACACCCCTATTTGGTGCGTGCCCTTTGCAGCATACACTATAACGGTTCAAACACTCCGTTCCGGATTATCAAAAGATTGCTCACAACGAGAAACCACGAAACATTGTTAAATTATCGGTACTAATTATTGGAGAGAGAAATACTATTCGTAATTTTGCGAACAATAAGCATATAAACATCGAACGTATGGACACGAAAAAAGACTACGGCATCAAGGCGGAGCAAACAGCGCGCTTCGCCAAAGCTCTCTCCCACCCCGCGAGGATTCAGATACTGCAGTTCCTCGCCCGTCAGCAGGAATGCTATTTTGGCGACATCCACGATGAGCTCCCCATTGCCAAAGCCACTGTGAGCCAACATCTGAAAGAACTTAAGGACGCGGGACTCATCAAGGGCACCATCGAGGCTCCAAAGGTGAGGTACTGCATCAACCGCGATAATTGGAATTATGCCCGCGAACTCTTCACAGAGTTCTTTAACAGGAACATCACAGAGGGGGACTGCAGTTGCGTCGAGTGCTGAGCCACAAGGCAGGCAGTGAGGAGCCTGCCTTTTATTAGAACAACAATATTCGTAATTAAGCGAACAACTAACAATCAATATAAACATCAGTTGGCAGGCGCACAGCCAGCCAGAGAATCAGATAAACAACAAACTATCCCAGAGAATCAGACAAACAACAAACTATCATGGAAGAAAGGAAAATAGACTTTTTCGACAAGTATCTCACTTTGTGGGTACTGTTGTGCATCGTTGGGGGTATCGCCGTTGGCAGATTTCTACCCGCTGTTCCTCAGACTCTCTCACAATGGGAGTATGCCCATGTGAGCATCCCCGTGGCCATTCTTATTTGGGTAATGATATATCCCATGATGATGAAGGTCGACTTTCAGAGTGTGAAGGATGTGGCCAAGCACCCAAAGGGCTTAGTGGTAACATGCGTGGTGAACTGGCTCATCAAGCCATTCACAATGTTTGCCCTCGCTTGGTTTTTCCTTTTCTTGGTATTTCAAAAGTGGATTCCCACAGACTTGGCTTATGAATATTTGGCCGGTGCCGTGCTCTTAGGCGCTGCTCCCTGCACGGCCATGGTATTCGTATGGAGCTATCTCTCTGGTGGCAATCCGGCCTACACGCTCGTGCAAGTGGCTGTCAACGACCTCGTCATCCTTGTGGCTTTCGCCCCCATCGTAGCTTTTTTGTTAGGAGTTGGCGGCGTACAGGTACCCTACGACACACTATTGCTGAGCGTCGTGCTCTTTGTGGTGCTCCCGCTCACGGCAGGCATCATCACTCGCACAGTCGTTGTAAAACGCAAAGGCAAAGAATATTTCGAGCATGTATTTGTGCACAAGTTCGACCGCTACACCACTGCCGGCCTGTTGCTCACCCTCATCATCCTCTTTTCCTTCCAAGGTGAGACCATCCTCAACAACCCACTTCACATCGTACTCATAGCCGTTCCACTCATTATTCAAACCTACCTCATCTTCGCCATCGCCTACGGATGGGCTAAGGCCTGGCACCTACCCTACGACATCGCTGCACCAGCAGGAATGATAGGTGCTTCCAATTTTTTCGAGCTGGCTGTGGCCGTAGCCATAAGCCTCTTCGGACTGCAGAGCGGTGCTGCCTTAGCTACTACCGTCGGCGTTCTCACAGAAGTGCCCATCATGCTCTCGCTGGTGAAGATTGCAAAAGCTACCAAGAACCGATTCGCACGCTAACCACAGGGGAGACTGCCCTCCTGCGGGGACAGTCTCCCCTGTTTAGAAGGCTTGTTGGTAATCTTCATTTCATATAGTCCAACGGCCGTCGTACATTTGGCTGACGGCCGTTGGACAATCGTCTGACGGCCGTTATACAATCGTCTGACGGCCGTTGTACAATTAGACAAGAATAACCAACCCACAGGAAATATCCGCTGCGCCGTTTGTACCTTTCACACCCGCAACATTCACTCGCATTACGTAACCTGAAGGCCGGACTTATTAAATTCGTGTTTCAAAGCGTAAGATTCATTAAGACACTTTTGTTCATGTTAGTTTTTTTTCTTACTTTTGCCACGGTGATATTCAGAAACTCTATATTTTTCAACGCTATTATTAACTAATAAGGTTAAGATGAAAATGAACTTTTCGTTTATGAACAGCAGGGGCGGTCTCTATCCAATAGTAGCGCTCACAGCGTTGTCATTGTTTGTTCCTTCGTCGGCCAGCGCTACGAACGTGCAAGGCAGTCAGGAGGTGCAACAGAATGACAAAGTCACAGGTGTTGTGAAGGATGCCAATGGGGAGCCCATGGTGGGCGTAACCATTCGCGTATCCGGCACCGGCAAAGGCACTGTTACCGATGCCGACGGACGTTATACTCTCGATGCCAAACGTGGAGCGACACTGGAGTTTTCCTCCATCGGCTTCAAGACTCAGAAAATCCGCGTGGGCCAGGGTCCACTAAGTGTCGTCATGCAAGAAGACAACAACATGCTCGACGAGGTGGTGGCCATAGGTTATGGTGCCCAGCACCGCAAGCAGGACCTTTCGGCCTCAGTGGGCGTCATCGACAACGCTGACAAGCTTACGGTGCGCCCCGTCACAAGCACGGAGAGCATGCTACAAGGCCAGATTCCCGGCGTCACCATTCAGTCGAACGGCGGCGATCCTACGAGCACACCCAGCATCGTTATCCGCGGACAAGGCTCACAGAACGGCGACAACGTGCTTTGGGTGGTTGACGGTGTGCCCGGAGCCACCATATCCTCACTCAACGACATAGAGTCCATTGTCGTTCTGAAGGATGCAGCCTCAGCCGCCATCTACGGTGCTCAGTCGGGAGCCGGCGGCGTTGTGCTGGTCACAACCAAGCAAGCCAAAAAGGGACGGACGCAGATTTCCTACGACGGCACCTACGGCATCCGCAATGCCTATAACCTGCCCCACGGACTCACGGCACAGCAGGAGATTGACATGCGCAAGCTCTCGTATGCCAACGCCGGACTGAGCCTGCCCTCAGGCTGGGATACGACCAAGAATCCATGGATAGCTACCAACAGGACCGACTGGATAGACGAAATCTTCCGCACTGCCTTCTATCACCGACACAACGTGACACTGAGCAGCGGCAATGAGTCGAGCCAGCACCGTCTGTCGTTCATGATGGACAACGACCAGGGTACGCTCATCAACACCTATAACAACCAGATGGGACTGCGCTACAACGGCAACTTCGACATCAACAAGTGGGTCAGCGTGAGCGAGAACTTCACATGGAAGAACTACAAGAGCCGTTCGGTGAACACTACGAGCGCCTACAATGGTGCCATCATCAACGCCATCTACATGCCAAGCAGTGCCGAGGTGTACAACCACCTCGACGGCACCTACGGAGGCACTACCACTGAGGACCCGGCCTACATCGCCAAGTACGGCTCCAACTTCGCCGACATCCACGGTGATGCCATCAACCCGGTGCGTCTGCTCAAGGCTCCCAACGACTACAACAAGACAAGCGACATCTGGACCACTACAACCCTCTCCGTCCACGACGTGGTGCCCGGACTGAAGTTCACAAGCCGCTTCTCTTATAACCTCACCAACAACACCTACAAGAACTTCGTGCCCAAGCGCGACGAGGTGGGTAAGCCTTTCCTTACCAATGAGCTCACGGAGAGCAGCTACCGCACCGATCAGTGGAAGACTGAGAACACGCTGACCTACGACAACAGCTTCGGCAAGCACACCGTGGGACTACTGCTCTCTACCACTGCCGACCACTACACCAGCCGCAGCATGCAGATTGACGGCAAGGATTTCAGCGACGAGACTGCCTACTTGCAGTATATTGGCTACGCAGGAACAACCACGGCCGCCGATGCACTCTCCGGTCCCGACTCCAACGTCTCTGTCATCGCCCGTGCATCTTACTCTTTCGACGACCGTTACTTCCTCACAGCCTCCTGGCGCCGCGACTATGCCGGACGACTGCCCAAGGACAACAATCACGGCGACTTCCCTGCCGTCACGGGAGCATGGAAGATAAGCAACGAGAAGTTCTTCCACAAGAGCAATCTCATCAGTCTGCTCAAGCTCCGTGCATCCTGGGGACGCGTGGGCAACCTCGGCTCCATAGGATACAACTACCGCTCGCCGCTGCTCAACAAGGAGACTTGGAACGAACAGGCCTGGTACGGAGTGGCTACCGGAAAGCAGTACGGCACCTTCCTCTATTACGGTACAGCCCTCAACCAGAAGCTCACATGGGAGACTTCCCAGCAGACCGACATCGGACTTGACGTGGCCATGTTCAACAACCGACTCTCGGCATCTCTCGACTACTTCGAAAAGCGCACCTACGACCTCATTCAGGACCAGACCATGAACTGGCCGTCCACCATTGGACTCGCCGCCATGAAGGTCAATCAAGGCGTGGTTCGCAACCGCGGCCTTGAGTTCTCGGCAACATGGACCGACAAACTCTCTGCTACTACCTCCTACTGGGTGGGCGGAAATGTGGCCTGGTTGAAGAACTGGGTCAGCGACATCGGCGTCAAGGACGACAAAGGTAACCCCGGAGTCTGGACGGGCGACGGCTCCTACCGCGACATACCCTACGTCTACCAGACCATGCAGGGCCAGCCTCTCAACTCCTTCTACCTTATTAAATATGCAGGCATTTTCCAAACCGACGCCGAAGCTCAGGCCTACAAAAACTCTAAGGGCGAGATGATACAGCCCAACGCCAAGGCCGGTGACCTGAAGTTTGTTGACTACAACGGTGACGGAAAAATCGACACCAACGACCGCCAGTACTGCGGCTCAGCCACTCCGAAGTGGACCTATGCACTGCAGGGCGGCTTCACGTGGAAAGACCTCACGGTGAACGCTATGCTTCAGGGCGTAGGCAAGGCACAGGCTTTCAACGCCTCTAAATACTCCTTGCTCTCTGATGCCGACGGCTCCTTCAACCGTTCCCAAGACATACTGAATGCCTGGAGCACTACGAACACCAGCTCCAACATTCCTATCATCTCCAAGGCCGACAACAACGGCAACTTCTCCACTCCTTCCACATGGTACTTGGAGAGCGCATCTTATCTGCGCCTGAAGAATCTCACCATCGCCTACGACCTCACGAGTCTGCTCCGCAAGTCGGGGCATTTCCGCGAACGTGGAAGCAACCTCTCTGTGGCCTTGTGTGGCGAGAACCTCTTCACCATCACGCCCTATTCAGGCATCGACCCTGAATGTGGTGGCTACGACGCTCTGAAATATCCCGTGTCAAGAACGTTCTCCCTTAGCGTTAAACTTACGTATTAGCATAGAAAGACAATGAAAAAGACTATCATATTATCGGGACTCACCCTGTCGCTCTTGGCTTTCACCTCTTGCAGCGACTTCCTGGACAATGCCCCAGAGGGCAATCCCACAACCAATCAATTCTTCACCAGTGACCAGCAGTCCATCGACGCCATCGACGCCCTCTACGCGCCGCTGGCGCAGGAGGGTGTCTTCGGACGAGAAATATTCTGGGAGCAGGCAGCAGCCTGCGACATCGTATGGGGCCGCACACGTGGTTACCCTACGTTGGCCACAATGAAGTATACCGGCGACGAAAGTCCGCTGCGAGGCACCTTCGAGAAGTTCTACACCAACATGTCGCGCTCAAACTGGATTATCAGCCAATTGCTCAAGAAATCCGGGCGCACGGCCATTGAAGACAGAAGCTTGGGCGAAGCATTCTTCCTCCGCGGATTCTGCCACTTTTGGATTGCCCACCGTTACGGTCTCGATACTCAGGGGGTGCCTTTCGTCCGCTACGAGGATTTCCCAAAAGGCTACGACAACTCTATTCCCAAGCAGCAGGCTTCGGTAATGGATAACTATAAGCTCATCATTGAGGACATGG
>OMVH01000221.1 GCA_900314365.1 uncultured Prevotella sp.
AAGGATATCGTAGCCGAGAAGGCTCAGTCCGTCAACATGCCTTATGTCATCGAGCGCTGGCCGGGCGGCATGCTCACCAACTTCCCCACCATCCGCAAGGCTGTGAAGAAGATGGCCAACATCGACAAGCTCATGAACGACGGCACCTTTGCAAACCTCTCCAAGCGCGAGCTTCTGCAGATTACACGTCAGCGCGCCAAGCTGGAAAAGAACCTCGGTTCCATCGCTGACCTTACCCGTCTGCCGAGTGCACTCTTCGTTGTGGATGTGATGAAAGAGCATATCGCAGTGAAAGAGGCCAACCGTCTCGGAATTCCCGTGTTCGCCATCGTTGACACCAATTCCGACCCTCGCAATGTAGACTACGTGATTCCTGCCAACGACGACGCCAAGGACTCCATTGAGGTGATTCTCAATGCTTGCTGCGGTGCTATCGCTGAAGGTCTGGAGGAGCGTAAGGCTGAGAAGGCCGACGAGAAGGCTGCTGCCGAGCAGGCCGAGGAAGCCGATGAGGCAAGACCCCGCCGCGCACGCAAGGCCCGCAAGGAAGAGGAGACTGAGGCTGCTCCTGCTGCCAAGGAAGCTCCTGCTGAGGAAGCCGCTCCCGCTGAAGAGGCTCCCGCTGCTGAATAAAGCACTATCGGTGGCCGGGCTCGCTCAACGGCATGCCCGGCAACCGCTGCTTGCCAGTGAAAACCCAACACCCAATATTCATAATTCAACAATAAAACAATGGCTGTTTCAATAGAAGATATCAAGAAGCTCCGCGCCATGACAGGTGCCGGACTCGCCGACGTGAAGAAGTCGCTCACCGAAGCTAACGGCGATTTCGAGAAGGCTAAGGAACTCCTCCGCGAGCGCGGACTTGCTATCGCTGCAAAGCGCTCCGACCGTGTGACAACCAACGGTTGCCTTCTGGTAAAGAAGGTCCCGGGATTCGCCGCTATGGTGGCTGTGAAGTGCGAGACCGACTTCGTGTCGGCAGGCAAGGACTTCATCGCTATGGTAGAGGAAATCCTTGACGCCGCCATCGCAGCAAAGTGCCAGAACCTCGATGAGGTGAAGGCCCTGAAGCTTGCTAACGGCGACACCGCTGAGGATACCGTGAAGCATTACTCCGGTATCACGGGCGAAAAGATGGAAATCGACGGCTACAACTTCCTCGTTGGAGAGAACATCTCTGTCTACGACCATATGAACAAGCACATGCTTGCCACAATGGTGCAGCTTGACAAGGATAATGAGGAAGCAGCTCACAAGGTGGCCATGCAAGTGGCTGCCATGAAGCCTGTAGCTCTCGACGAAGCCTCCGTGCCCCAGAGCGTCAAGGACGAGGAGCTGCGCGTCGCCATCGAGAAGACCAAGGAGGAGCAGGTGCTCCGCCAGGTGAAGAGCGCCATCCAGAAGGCTGGCATTAACCCGAACCTCGTTGACTCCGAGGACCATATCAACTCGAACGTCGAGAAGAAGTGGCTCACACAGGAGGACGCCGACAAGGCTCGTGCTATCATCGCCGAGGTGTCGAAGACTGCTGCTGCCAACCTCAATGACCAGATGATTCAGAACATCGCACGCGGACGTATGGCCAAGTTCTATAAGGACAACTGCCTCGTCGACCAGGAGTTCCAGTTTGCCGACGAAGACGGAAAGGTCTCCGTGAAGGACTGGCTCAAGAAGCACGGCGATGCAAAGATTGTAGCATACAAGCGTTACACTCTCTCTGCTGAATAAACAGGACAGAGGAAAGAACCACAATTTTAATAGGAACGGCGCCTGTTTTTCAAGGAAAAGCAGACGCCGTCCTTTTTTATTATGAAGATATTTTGCGTCGGCATGAACTATGCACTGCACAATAAAGAATTGTGCAGTACGTTATCAGATAAAGAGGCTCCGGTTATATTCACGAAGCCCGACTCGGCATTGCTGAAGAACCATAAGCCCTTTTTCGTTCCTGACGGACTGGGCCGGATTGACTACGAAGGCGAATTGGTGGTACGCATCTGTCGCTTGGGCAAATCGGTGCCAGTGCGCTTCGCCCATCGCTACTATGACGCCTACACCGTAGGAGTAGATTTCACGGCAAGGGAGCTGCAGTCAAAACTCAGAAAGGAAGGACTGCCGTGGGACATGTGCAAGGGGTTCGACGGCTCTGCTGTCATCGGCTCATGGATAGAAAAGCAAGAGCTGGCTACTGAAAGTATCCACTTCAGACTCGACCTCAACGGACTGACCGTGCAGAATGGCTGCTCTCAGGACATGCTCCACCCTGTTGACGACATCATTGCGTACGTGAGCCGATACTTTACGTTGAAGACCGGCGACCTGCTCTTCACTGGCACACCTGCCGGGGTAGGGCCAGTGAAGGAAAACGACCGTATTGAAGGTTACATCGGCGACACTAAGGTACTTGACTTCTGCTGCAGGTAGCTCCGTAGCAATAAAGAAATAATACAGACAGATTGAGATGAGACTATTAAAATGCCTTTTGCTGGTGTTTATGGCCGCCTCCATACAGGCACACGCTGAACACACCAAGTTCTTCAACCTGACAGCCTCAGAAGTCAGGATTGACTCCATGCTGCCTGCTTTCAGCTATGCCATACCTCTGTCAGAGCAATATGCAGACTCTGTCTACACCGTATCCATTCTTTATCCCGAATATATCGACGTCACATCGACGGAAGCCAGCCGCTACGAACAGTTAAACGGCAAGCGACAATCCTCTCCCGCCATTCTCCAGGAAGTACTTTTCGACCGCCGCAACCCTTCGTTGCGCGTATCCTTCTGCCCTGTCATCTACCGGGATGGCCGCTATCAGGCTCTTGTGAGCTTCATGCTGAAGATTGAGTCCAAAGCCCTGAAACGGTCACAGCGCATGGCTCGTAAAATCAGCACCAAAGCCTCACGCTATGCCAGCCATTCGGTGCTGGCTTCGGGAGACTGGGCCAAGATACGCGTACCTTCAACAGGGGTCTATCAGATTACGGAGTCTCTGATACGTGCAGCTGGCTTCAGCGACATCACAAAAGTAAAGGTATACGGCTACGGGGGCAATCTGCAAAACGAGAAGCTTAATGCCTCCGATCTCATCGAATACGACGACTTGAAGGAGGTCCCTATCTGCCTTGCAGAAGGGAAACGACTTTTCTACGCACGCGGTCCAGTGTCCTGGCAGAGCCAGACCTCAACGAGGCGCACTCGGAATTACTACTCTGACTACGGCTACTATTTCATCACACAAGCCGACTCCGCCGTGGCAACCATTGACAGTACCGCATTCCTCAACACCTTCTACCCGGCAGCCGACGACTATCACCAGCTCTATGAGAAGGACGGATTCTCATGGTATAATGGCGGACGGAACCTCTTCGACAACGAAGCGATCGCACTCGGAGGCCAGCGACGCTACACCTTTCATCATCCATCGACAACCTCTTCTGGCACACTGGCTGTGAGTGTCTCGGCCGGAATGACCAGCCGTCTGCAAGTATGGCTCAACGACAGTCTGCTCGGCACGCAGTCGCCAACCATAGCCGACCGCGACCATGACTTCGGCTGCCAGTCGACTTCTACCTATAGAATCAATCATCTTGGAGCTACCGACACCGTTAGAATAGTATCGCTTTCTGGAGGCGTGCTGCGTCTCGACTACATCTCATGGACTTATGACAGACCGGCCCCGGCACCTGTATTCGCAGGCTCTTTCCCCTCACCGGAATACGTCTATAATATTACCAATCAAGACCATCATGCCGATGGACAGGCCGACATGGTCATCATCATCCCCACCAGTCAGAAACTGTTGAAGCAAGCACAACGTCTCAAGACCTTCCATGAGACCCACGACTCTCTGCGTGTGACCATCGTGCCGGCAGACGAGCTCTACAACGAGTTCTCTAGCGGCACCCCCGATGGCAATGCTTACAGGCGCTACTTGAAGATGCTTTACGACCGCGCTTCAACGAGTGCCGACATGCCCAAATACTTGTTGCTCTTCGGCGACTGCTTCTGGGATAACAGAATGGTCACCTCGGAAGTACGCTCCTACTCCCCCGACGACTACCTGCTCTGCTTTGAGAGTGAAAACTCATTCAATAACATAGCCTGCTACGTTGACGACGGCTTCTTCGCACTTCTTGACGATGGCGAAGGCTCAGACCCACAGACCTCTGACCTTCTTGACCTTGCCGTCGGACGATTCCCCGTAGACAACGAGACCGACGCGCAGACCATGGTCGACAAGACCATAGCCTACGCTGAGAACAAGAATGCGGGTGCATGGCAAAACACCTTGATGTTCATGGGCGACGACGGCAATCAAAATCTTCACATGACCGATGTCGATGCCGCAGCCGAGCAAGTGGCTTCGAGTCATCCGGGATTCCTCATTAAGAAAGTAATGTGGGACTCCTATCAGCGCACAGTTTCGTCCACAGGAAACACCTATCCTGACGTGACGCGCATCATCAAACAGCAGCAAAGCCAGGGTGCACTCATCATGGACTACGCAGGTCATGGCAACGAGACTCAGCTCTCACACGAGGCTGTCCTCAGGTCGACAGACTTTGCAAACTTCACGAACACGAATCTGCCACTTTGGATTACAGCCTCCTGCGACATCCTTCCCTTCGACCATCCCACAGGCACCCTCGGTGAGACAGCCGTTCTCAATCCCAAAGGCGGAGCCGTAGCCTTCTTCGGTACAACACGCACCGTCTATGCCGACCGTAACGCAATCATCAACCGTGCTTATCTGAAATACGTCCTGAGTAAAGAGAACGGAAAGCCCATCACAATGGGTGAGGCACAACGGCTCGCTAAGAACGAACTGACAATGACGGGTTCCGACCGTACCACAAACAAACTGCAATACTCATTGCTTGGTGACCCGGCTTTGGCTCTGAACCTCCCGTTGGTGACTCTCGTCGTCGACTCCATCAACGGCATGCCTGTGAGCAAGGATGCACCGGCAAAACTTAAAGCAGGCACTACTGTGAAGGTGACAGGCCATATCGAAGGCTCCGACAACTTCAATGGCACTGTCACTGCCACTATCAGAGACTCCCGCGAGCTCGTCACCTGCCGTCAGAACGACAGGAGTCAGGCCAGCGTAGCATTCCAGTATTACGACCGTACGAAGACCATCTTCTCGGGTACCGACAGCGTGAGGAACTCCCGCTTCAACTTCACCTTCGCAGTGCCGATGGACATCAAATACTCCGACGAAAGCGGTCTAATGAACCTCTATGCAGTCAACAACTCGCACACCGTCACAGCCAACGGCTACACAGAAGCCTTCACGCTCGGAGGGACCGGAACTGCCGGAAACGACTCCATCGGTCCATCCATATACTGCTATCTCAACTCACCGTCGTTCTCCAATGGAGGCAACGTGAACACGACTCCCTATTTCGTGGCCAAGGTAAGCGACGAAGACGGCATCAACTCCACCGGTAACGGTGTGGGGCACGACTTACAGCTCATTATCGACAACGATCCCACACTGAGCTACGTGCTCAACGACAACTTTTCGTTCGACTTCGGTTCCTACACCTCCGGCTCCACCTTCTTCGCTCTACCGGAGTTGCAGCCCGGTAAGCATCAGCTGAAGTTCCGGGCATGGGACGTGCTCAACAACTCATCAACAGCCACTCTCGACTTCACCGTTGTCCACGGATTGCAGCCCAACCTCATTGACGTGAACTGTACCAACAACCCGGCCACCTCGTCAACAACGTTCATCCTCACCCACGACCGCATGGGCAATTCCATGGACGTCGAGATTGATGTCTTCGACCTCAGCGGCCGCCAACTGTGGAAGCACCAGGAAAGCGGTGTCAGCCAGGCAGGCTCCTACACCGTCAACTGGGACCTCACAACCGACGGCGGCAGACGGATGCAGACCGGAGTCTACGTCTACAGAGCGCGCATATCCTGCGAAGGGAGCGAGATGGCTTCAAAGTCAAAGAAACTCATTGTGATAGGCAATAATTAAGTATAGGCGCCGTTTTTCCTTTAGGTTTTGTTTTTCCGATAACTGTAAAATAAAGAAGAATGAACAGATTGACCAAGATATGCATTCTCTACCTGCTCCTCGCAGTACCCTTGTTGCTGCCGGCACAGGATAAGAAAGACATGTTCAACCCCGTCAACACCTCCGTCACCTCACAGACCATAGCCCCGGATGCCCGTGCCGCAGGTATGGGTGACGTGGGCGCTGCTACTGACCCCGACGTATTCTCACAATACTGGAATCCCGCCAAGTACCCGTTCAACATCAGCCGTGCCGGAGTAGCCCTCAACTACACACCATGGCTCCGACAGCTTGTCAACGACATGGACCTGGCCTACCTCTGTGGCTACTACCGCATAGGCGACCACAGCGCCGTATCGGGCTCGCTGCGCTACTTCTCTCTGGGTGAGGTGCAAACCAGCAGCGATGTCTCGGGCAGCAGCGACATGACCATCAATCCCTACGAAATGTCGCTCGACGTTGGCTATTCATTGATGCTCAGCGAAAAGTTCTCTATCGCCGCTGCTATCCGATGGATATACTCTGACCTCACCTATGACTTCACTGAGGACACGTCACCGGGTTCAGCATTTGCCGCCGACCTGGCAGCCTACTATCAGGACTACATCAACATTGGAGCCCGAGAGTGCCAGCTCGGAATCGGTCTCAACATCTCGAATATCGGTTCAAAGATAAGCTTCGGTGGCGACGACAACAGCGAGTTCATCCCCACGAACCTGCGCTTGGGAGCCTCCCTCATGGTACCTGTTGACGAGTACAACCGCTTCACCATAGCCGCCGATGCCAACAAGCTCCTCGTTCCTACCTACCCTAAGCAGAATGAAGGAGAGTCGACAGAAGACTATCAGACACGCGTGCAGAAGAACTACTACGACGTATCGAGTATCGCAGGTATCTTCAAGAGTTTCGGCGACGCTCCCAATGGGTTCAAGGAAGAGATGGAAGAAATCAACTGGAGCGTGGGTGCCGAGTATGTCTATCACGACCAGTTCTCTGTACGCGCAGGCTACCATCACGAGAGCGAGAACAAGGGTAACCGCAAGTATTTCACCGTGGGCGCAGGTTTCAAGATGAGTGTCTTCTCGCTTGACGCTGGCTATGTCATCGCCACAGCCAAGAGCAACCCTCTGGACCAGACACTACGCTTCTCGCTAAGTTTCGACATGGACGGCATTAAGGATCTTTTCCGCCGTCGTTAACATCAACCGCCAAAATATGGATATAAGAGTAGGTATGGGTTACGATGTCCACCGCCTCACGGAAGGACGGAAGCTTTGGCTTGGCGGCATACTGATACCCCACACCCAAGGACTGTTAGGCCACAGCGATGCCGACGTGCTCATCCACGCCATCTGCGATGCCCTCCTCGGAGCTGCCAATATGCGTGACATCGGCTACCACTTCCCCGACACTTCAGAGTCGACCCTCGACATGGATTCGAAGATAATCTTGCGCAAGACCGTCGAGCTCATCGGGACCAAGGGATGGCGCGTGGGCAATATCGACGCCACAGTGTGTGCGGAGCACCCGAAAATCAATCCACACGTACCGGCTATGAAAGCATGCCTCTCGCAGGTCATAGGCTGCGAAGAGGACCGCATCTCCATCAAGGCCACCACAACGGAACGCTTAGGCTTTACGGGACGCGAAGAGGGCATGTCGGCGTACGCCGTCTGTCTCATCTCGAAAGACTGAACCAGCCTGGAGGCCGAAGTCTTCCCTTGGCTACAGCATCTCTCAGGAGAAACAAAAATTCAACTACTTATGCAAGCAATCATTCTCGCAGCAGGCATGGGTCGCAGGCTCGGCGACTACACAAAGAACAACACCAAATGCATGGTGGAGGTCAACGGCGTAAAACTCATCGACCGCGTTATCGGCCAGCTGTCACACCTCGGACTTAGTCGGCTCATCATTGTTGACGGATACAAGGGAGAGAATCTCAAGGATTATATTGGCCATCGCTACGACGGCATCCTCCCCATACAGTTCATTGACAATCCCATCTATGACAAGACCAACAACATCTACTCGCTCTCATTAGCAAAGAAAGAACTGTGCGAAGACGACACACTGCTCCTTGAGAGCGACATCATCTTCGAGGACGGAGCACTGGAGATGCTTGTTGACGACCCCTGCCCTAACCTTGCGCTCGTCGACAAATACGAGTCATGGATGGACGGTACGATGGTGAAGCTCAACGAGTTTAACGAGATTGTGAACTTCGTACCCAAGGAAGCCTTCAACTATAATGAGGCTGGAGAGTACTATAAGACCGTGAACATCTACAAGTTCAGCAAATCGTTCAGCCGCGATGTCTACGTGCCGTTCCTTGAAGTCTACACCAAGGTGATGGGACGCAACGAATACTATGAGCAGGTGCTCCGCGTCATCACGTTCCTCCATCACTCCGAACTTCGCGCTCTACCCCTGAAAGGACAGAAGTGGTACGAGATTGACGACGTTCAGGACTTGGACATCGCCTCCACGCTGTTCTCTTCCGGAGTTACCAAATACCACGAATACCACAAGCGCTACGGCGGCTTCTGGCGTTTCCCCAAGCTGCTCGACTTCTGCTATCTTGTCAATCCCTACTTCCCCACACGCCGCATGATGGACGAGATGCGGGCCAACTTCGACACCCTTGTGGCCAACTATCCCTCGGGTATGTACGTCAACTCCCTGCTCGCCGGCAAGTACTTCGGAATCCGGCAGGACTACATTGTGGTAGGCAACGGAGCTGCCGAACTCATTAAAATCGTGATGGAAGAGCATGCCGGAGGCAAAGTAGGCGTCATGTTCCCCACCTTCGACGAATATCCCAATCGGCTGCACGACAGTCAGATAGTAGCTTTTCATTCACAGCATCCCAACTACAGCTACACGGTGGACGAACTGATAAACTTCTTTGCCGATAAGGGACTCTCACTGCTATTGCTCATCAATCCCGACAATCCTTCCGGGCAGTTCATCCCACGAACAGAGGTGCTGCGCCTCGCCAACTGGTGCTCTCACGAAGGAATCCGTTTGGTTGTCGATGAGAGTTTTGTCGATTTTGCCGAGGGACTGGGCCAAAACACCCTGCTCGAAGACGACATTCTGGCCTCACATCCCGGTATGCTGGTGATGAAGTCCATCAGCAAGTCCTATGGCGTTCCCGGACTCCGATTGGGAATTCTCGCCTCTGCCGACACCAGTCTCATCGCGAAGATAAAGAAGGAAGTGTCTATATGGAATATCAACTCTCTCGCCGAGTTCTACATGCAAATCTTCGGCAAATACGAGAAAGACTACCGGCGAGCCTGTGCTCTGTTCATTAAGGAGCGGCAGCAGTTCTTCGAGGAGCTCTCCACCATCAGCTACCTCCGCGTCATTCCCTCTCAGGCCAACTACTTTCTCTGCGAGGTGACTTCACGTTTCACAGCCACGGAGCTCACTCAGAAACTCATTGAGCACAACATCCTTATCAGCAACTGCACGCTCAAACGCACCATGGGCAGCGGACGCGAACTCATCCGCCTGGCCATCAGAGACCGCAACGACGACGCA
>OMVH01000180.1 GCA_900314365.1 uncultured Prevotella sp.
GAAGCGGTCATTGGAGATGAGCAGGTTCCCGTCAAGGTCGGCAAAATCGACTGCCGGTGAGAGTTGTGCGGCAGCCGACACAGCGCACGAGGTCTCCGTCATACACCCCACCATCACCTTCATGCCCACGGCCCGGGCATAGTTGAGCATCTTCCACGCCTCACGCATACCGGTGCACTTCATGAGCTTGATGTTAATGCCCGAATAGGCCCCCTGTACCGCCTTGATATCGCTGAGCCGCTGCACAGCCTCATCGGCAAAGATGGGGAGCGGACTACGTTCGGTGAGCCATGCAATGTCATCGCGCTGCTCCTTTGGCATGGGTTGTTCCACCATGACGATGCCGTGCTGCTGAAGCCAGTAAATCATGTCAAGAGCCTTGCTGCGGTCCTTCCAACCCTGGTTGACGTCGACGGCAATGGGCAAATAGGTTTCCTCCCGTATCGTCTCTATCATCTCCTTGTCGTTCTCGCGCCCAAGCTTCACTTTGAGTATGTTGAACTTCTTGTCGCACTCACGTGTCTTCTGCTTCACCATGTCACGGGTGTCTATGCCAATAGTAAAAGTTGTTGACGGAGCCTTCTTCGGATTCAGTCCCCAGATACGATACCAAGGTGCCCCAAGCAGCTTGCCTACAAGGTCGTGGAGGGCAATGTCGACGGCAGCCTTGGCGGCCGTATCGCCCGGTGACAGATGGTCCACGTAGGTAAGGATGTCGTCTAAACAGAAGGGATCAGAAAACTGGCCGAGGTCCACTTTGCGGAGAAACCTCGTCACGCTCTCCACGGATTGACCAAGATACTGAGGCATGGAAGCCTCACCATAGCCCGTATAGCCATCGTAGTCAACCTCCACCTGTACATCGGGAGTCGTAGTACGCGAGTAGGAAGAGACGGTGAAGACGTGGCGCAACTTCAGCTCATAAGGAAAGAATCTCAACTTCATTCTCCCCGAAAGACCGAGAGTATTGATGTTTATCATTATATTATTAAGACATTAAGAATCATTGCTATTTGGGCAAGGAGCTTTTATAGAAAGGCGTAGCAGCCGTAGTTCTCAGGCCCTGAGAGCGGTTCACGACGTGCAACACCCGCTGAGCCCACAGCAGACGGTGAAGTTCCTCCTCGTCGTAAAGTGGATCTTCTGGAAGGAAGCTGCCCTCACGCACACAGCCTAAAGAATGTATGAAACGGCCGCCACCCATATAGAAGCCTACGTGAAATACTCTTGCCGGAGTGGTTCCACGTGCCTTGCTACCAAAGAAAAGAAGGTCGCCGGGTTGAAGATTGCTAAAGTCTGGAGCAATCTCAATATGCTCACCGACCGTGGCTTGCTGTGAGGCATTGCGCACTATCACAAGGTCATGCATGAGCATGACGGCGGAGACAAAGCCGCTGCAATCAACACCCTTCGTACTCGTGCCGCCCCACATATACGGGAGTCCCATGAAGCTGCGGGCTGTAGACAGAATGGCAGAGGCACTGTGGCTGGCCTTCTGCCGGAACAGATTGAGCTCTGTGGCTGAAGCCTTCCTCAGGTATCCCTTTCGTCCGTCAGGATAGGCCACATGCCAGAATCCACGGCTGCTGCCGAGAAGGGCCAGCCGACATGAGGCTACCACATCGCCCACATGCTGCGAGCGCACATCGGGAAGGCTATAGACATAGTCGTTGAGAACACCAACCACTACCTGACGACGCTGGTTCCAAGCTTCCAACTGCCTACGCGACATACGGTAAACGGACAAAGGGTGCACCCAAGCCTGGTAGCCATCGGGAAGCTCCACGTGCAGCCAATCGTCCTGTCCAAGCACCTTGACGGGCATTCCGAGCAGGGCTTGAGTAGCCATACCGGCATTATATTCCGGCTCATTACGAAGGTTGCACACCGAGACATTGACCACTCCCCAATCTTTCTCTTCTTCCTCCTGGCACATAACCGAAGGCAGGGCAACAAACAGACACACCAAGAGAAGGACCACACGCAAACAACATGAAGTCGGTTTGGAAACACGATTAATCTGGGAAGTATTCATCATAGCAAAAAGATATCAAGTGATTATTTTCGGTGACAAAATTACAATGATTTGTAGAGAACAACAAATTTTCGGTGACGAATCTTCATATTATCTACAATCTGCCCATCCCCTAACATGCTTGTAAGCTCCGATAAGGTTAGAACTTGAGCGAAGGAAATACGTTTGAAAAAACGAGAGAAGACTTGCTTTATACCTACGAATAGCGTATCTTTGCCACAAACTCAATCAAAGGATATGAAAACAAAGAAGACCGCTATAGTAGTCGGAGCCTCGTCAGGCATGGGGCGCGAAGTAGCCCTGCTGTTGCTTGCAGACGGCTGGACCGTAGGACTGGCCGCACGCCGCACCGACTTGTTAGAATCCATAAAAGAACAATATCCTGCGCAGACAGAGGTGAGCAAGCTCGACATCACGCAGCCCTCTGCCCCACAGACACTCTACCAACTGATAGAGAAATTGGGAGGGATGGACCTCTACTTCCATGCCTCGGGAATAGGATATCAGAATGCTATGCTGACAGAAGACCGTGAGCTGCGAACCGTCGACACCAACGCCCTTGGGTTCACCCGCATGATAGGGGCCGCCTATCGCTGGATGGCACAGCATGGCGGAGGTCAGATAGCCGTCATTTCCTCGATTGCCGGCGTACGCGGCTTAGGGCCCGCACCGGCCTACTCTGCCACAAAAGCCTTTCAGAATGTGTACATCCAAGCGCTGGAACAGCAGGCCCACATGCGGAATCTCAACATAGCCTTTACCGACATCCGGCCCGGTTTTGTCGACACAGCGCTTCTCAACGACGGGACTGCCTATCCCATGCTCATGAATCCTAAACGGGTGGCACAACACATAGTAAAAGCCATAGCCCGTCGCCGCCACAAAGTCGTCATAGACTGGCGCTACAAAATGCTTGTGGCCGCGTGGCACTGCGTTCCGGGATGGCTGTGGCGCAGGCTCAGCATTCACAACTGAACTTCGGTGACAGCGCCACCCGGAAAGCATTGCCGTCAATGGCCTTACTTCATGTTTTCAACAAAGAAATTGGCTATCTGACGCAACAGATGATTGCGCGTGTTGCCCCCATAAATGCTGTGATTGCGGTTGGTATAGTAGATTTCCTTGAAATCCTTGTCAGCCTGTACCAACGCCTCGGCATACTCGAACGTATTCTGCGGATGCACATTGTCGTCGGCCATACCATGACAGATGAGCAGTGCACCGTGGAGTTTGGGAGCCCTTACAATGGGATTAAGGGCATAGCCAGTGGGATTCTCCTTAGGAGTACGCATATAACGCTCGGTGTAGATAGTGTCGTAGAACTTCCAGTTGGTCGGAGGAGCCACGGCGACACCGGCTCGGAACACAGGCCTGCCTTCGCTCATGCTCATCAACGTGTTGAAGCCACCGAAACTCCAGCCCCATATTCCAATGCGATTCTTGTCAACATAAGATTGCTGCCCCAACCAAAGGGCTGTCTCCACCTGGTCCTTTGACTCGAGCTCACCCATCTTGAGATAGATGCTCTTCTCAAAATCGGCTCCACGGAAGCCTGTACCTCTACCATCGACACAAACCACGATGAAGCCCTTTTCTGCCAGATAGTAATCGAAGGCGCCTCCATTACCCATGGAGCCTACCGACCAAGAGTTTTTCACCTGCTGGCTGCCCGGACCACTGTACTGGAACATGATGACGGGGTACTTCTTCGAAGGGTCGAAGCCGGCAGGCTTTATCATCCAGCCGTCGAGCTGCACGCCCTCGGAAGTGGTGAAGCTGAAAGTCTCTTTCTTGGTCCATCCACAATCGGCCACCTTCTGCTTCAGTTCCTTGTTGTCCTCGAGCACGGAAAGTTGCTTGCCATCATTATCGCACACTGAGTACACATAGGGTGTGTCGTAGTCGCTCCAACAGCGGATGAAGTACTTGAAGTCGGCAGAGAAGAACGCCGAATTCGTACCAGCATCCTTTGTGAGCTGTTCCACCTTTCCATTCTTATGGCCTACGAAGATTTGACGTTCGTGGGGTGTCGGCGCGGCAGCCTGGAAATAGATGTCGCCAGAAGCCGCATCATAGCCATAGATGTCAGTCACTTCATGCTTATCGATACCCACCGACCGAAGCAGCTGACCGTTCATATTGTAGACGTACACCTTCATGTAGCCGTCGCGGTCACTGGGTAGCACCACGGCATCCTTTGTGATGAGGGTCTGCTCGAACACTTCCTCCTTGACATACTTGGGCACGCTCTCCTTGATGAGCAACGTAGCTACGGAGCTGCGCGGATTCACCGTATAAAGGCAAAGATTGTCCTCATGACGGTTCAGAGTATAGACAATGATGCGCCGGGCATCAGATGTAGCCTTGATGCGGGGCATGTAGCCGTCGGCATCCACAGGCACCTTGAGCTGAAGCGACTTATGCGACTGAATGTCGTAACTCCAGGCTGTGACCACAGAATTGTCCTGTCCTGCCTTCGGGTATTTATAAGAATACAGACCGGGATAGTCGGCATATTCCGTGCGCTCGGGATTGGAACCCTTGAAGAGTTGCAGGTCGTAGGTCCGCACCTTGGACTCATCGTAGCGCAGCCAGCACAGCATGGAACCGTCGGCAGTGAACGTGAGGGCACTGTTGAAACCAAACTCCTCCTCGTTCACCCAGTCGGGGATGCCATTGATGACCTCGTTGAACTTACCGTCTGTGGTGACCTGGCTCTCGGCATTGTCGTAGAGCAGTTTAACAAGGAAGATATTGTTGTCGCGCACAAAAGCCACCTGTCTGCTGTCGGGCGACCACACCGGCGCCTGCTGAGGACCGCCATCGGAGAGGGGCTGCAGCATGTGAGAGGCTATGGTGTAGATATAGTAGACAGCTTTTGAAGAACGACGATAGACGGGTTGCGTCTTTGTGCGGATAAGCATCCGCGAACAGTCGGGCGAGAGTAGGTAGCCATCGAACTCGTCGATCTTCGTCCCCACGGTGTGGTTGACATCAAAGAGCACAGCCACCTGCTTGCCGGTCTTGAAAGAGTGCTCGGTTACTTGGGTTTTGTCGTCGTTGATACGCGTGTAGAGATCGGTACCCTCAACGGGCGTAAACCCAGACACGGTACGGGCGGCGAACTCGCCCGAGGTGATAGCTTTAAGATCCATCTTTTCTTTTCCCTTCATGGGCGGGCATACAGCAAAAAGCAGTGCCGCCAGCATTAAAAAATACTTCATCAGCAAATGTTTTTATTTGTCGTAAGCGCAAAGTTAGTCAAATTTGACTACTTTTGCAAAGAGATAGCACACGGATTTTAACCGTTAACAATGATTAATCCATTCGTACAAGCATCGTGACGGAAACATTACCTTATAACGACTATGGCTCGTGGATGCGTCGCCGGTTTCCTTTCAGGGTTCAGAAGATTTCCATTGACGCCGGCTTCACGTGTCCAAACCGCGACGGAAGCATCGGCTTCGGAGGCTGTACCTATTGCAACAACCAGACGTTCAGCCCGGCCTACTGTGGTCGGAAGAAGACTATAGCGCAGCAACTCAGCGAGGGCAAGGAATTCTTCAGCCGGAAATATCCCTCGATGAAGTACATGGCTTATTTCCAATCGTTTACCAATACCTACGCATCACTCTCCCATCTGAGAACTGTCTACGAGGAAGCGTTGGCGCAAGAAGACGTCATAGGGCTTGTCATAGGCACGCGCCCTGACTGCGTGAGCGACGAATTGCTCGACTACCTGGCAGAGCTGAATCGGCAAACGACGGTGATAGTGGAATATGGCATCGAGAGTACCAATGAGGCAACGCTGCGACGCATCAACCGCGGTCACAGCTTTGAATGCAGTCGCGAGGCCATAGTGCGCACCCATCAGCGCGGTCTGCTCACCGGCGGACACATTATATTAGGCCTGCCCGGAGAGAACGAAGCTGAAATTCTGCAACAGGCGGCCACACTGTCCGCACTGCCCCTCGATATTCTCAAGATGCATCAACTGCAAGTGATTAGGGGTACACGTATGGCTCAAGAATTCGAAGAGCATCCTTTCCGGCTTTTCACACCGCAAGAATACATACGCCTCATAGCAGAATACCTCCGACGCCTGCGCACCAGTCTCGTGGTTGAACGTTTCGTCAGCCAGTCGCCGGCCAATCTGTTGATAGCTCCCCACTGGGGACTGAAGAACCATGAATTTACGAACCTGCTCGTCAACTACATGAAAGCTAATGGACTGCAACAAGGACAACTTGCCGTCAACGACTCAAAAGACAGCTGACAAGTACTTGGCTTCCTGCAGCCGGACTGCCCAAAGAGAATCACAAAAGGCAGAAACCATAAAGATTCAAACCGTGAGCGCCACGTATCCCAACTGTGAGCGCCCCATATTCAAACTTTTCTGATTGCTCATTGGACGCGGACGGCCCCTAACCCTACCTAGCCGCACCCTGCAGTGGACATAGAGGGACTTTGCTTGTAGGGTGTTTAATAGGGTGTACCCAAATTTCGTTATTTTTCAACAACCTTTTTCTTCCACGGAGCTACATGAATCTTCCAAATTGCAATCAGCATTCGTGCTGAGTGGACAGCCCTACCATTTTCAGATAGAAAAGGGAAGGAAAATTGCACTCGCTTATAAAATTTTATGGCTGATCGCTTCAAATCAGTTTTTTCAAACCGCTTTGGGAAGAAGAAGAATGCACTTATTATTTTATGCACCTGTAGGTGCAATTTTACGCGAAGCGATTTTCGTCATGGACAGGCTTTGCTCCGTAGGGGTGAGGATAAATCCACGGGATAGCCGTCGAGCTTGCTCGTAAGGCAATCCCGTAGATTTATCCTCAGAGCTCCTTTGGGAGCGGAAGCCTGTCTATGACCATTTTCCATCACCTTTTATTTTTTTGGGGGTGGTGGTGATGTATTGGCCAAGTCAAGAGAGTCTCTCACACCTTCAACATTCGCTGCTTGCGGACGGCCACGAGGGCCGCACCCTGCAGTGGTCATATCGGGACTTTGCCTCATATCTGAAAATTGCACACTCTCCTGACATCGGCCCAAAAATGCGTATCAAAAATCAAAGGTCGCGAGAAAGCTTGTAAAGAAAAGAGAACGCGAAAGTGCCAAAATACGGCCATATTTTGAAGCAAGACTTACTTTGCTCCCAAATACGCCAAAATAGGAAGAGTTTATAACTGCTTATATATTAAGTGTTTGCGTTTTTACAGGCCTATTAGGAGCCCTTGAAACCGCTTAAAAAGGCCCGAAAAAGCCCTATTTTGGCCTTGTAAAACATATGCT
>OMVH01000181.1 GCA_900314365.1 uncultured Prevotella sp.
CCCAAGGGATAAAACCTTTATGGCGCAGTGCTCCAAGAAGTGCTCCACCAGAAATGAAGTATATCAGACCATTGTCCTCACACACTTTTGCAAAATAATCAAGAGCCTCTATCTCTATTTTCTTCAGTTCCTCTGTCTCTATTTTTTTCATTTTCTCAATGTCCTTTTAGTCTATGTTTTTAAGATAATCAATTAATCGCTTATACATCTCTACTAAGCCATACTTTGGTTTCCAACCTAGTGCCTGCAGCTTTGCTGACGACAACTTCAACAAGGTATCAGGTGCATAACCTGAATTCGGGTCGTAATCGTGAATAATCTTGATATATGGATTGAAATTGTCCTTTACCAACTTTGCCATGTCATTTATAGAGATATACGTTTCGTCATTTGAAACATTGTATGCTTCTCCAGCCTTACCCTTTAAGAGCATGGTTAATATGCCACTGGCTGTATCTGTTGTATAGCTGTATGGTTTTGATGATTTTCCTGACGATTTTAAAACAATATTCGTTCCATTGATAGCGGCACTGGCAAACTGGGCAAATACCCTGTTTTCTGTTTTAGCTACTCCTGCACCGAAAGTTTGAGTAAGCCTTGCCATTGTTACGGGAACATTATATTCTTTTGCATAGGCAACACATGCATATTCAGCTGCGCGTTTACCTAACGGGTAAGAGCTTCGCGGACGTGTTGGGTCCACATACCCCTGCTTATCCTCGGTAATAAGTTCTTCCTTGTAAACTTGTCCGTAGTACTCCAACGAAGAGACGTACACCATGCCTTGAATATGGTGCTCGTAGGCATATTGCAGTAATTGCGTCGTGGACTCTACCATGAATGTATACGTTTCAACAGGATTCGAAACCATATATTTGTTTCCAGTAGGTGTAGCACAATGAATTATAAAGTCAATGTCGTCATTGTAATCTTCAAGAAAGTCATTAAGCCCTTGCTGTTTAATTATCAAGTTCTTTTCGTTCTCTAAAATAGCGTTCGCCTTCGTCAAATTTCTGACGGGACAAGCTAGCTTTATGCCGAGGTTATGAATTTCATTCAATTTCAATAGACAATGACAAAGCGTAGAACCAATAAGTCCTGTTGCTCCTGTTATAAGGAATGTCTTATTTCTCAGACTTTCCCATAATGTGAAGTCATTTGCAAACTCTTCTATATCTTTCTTCTGTACTTCGTTCATATTTTAGAATCCAAATATTTGTTGATTTTCGTGAACTTCCACCATCGCACGGAAAATAAAGAAGTCTGTAGGTGTAGTGATTTTTATATTTTCCATTGGACCAATGATGGTATTCATACTGTGTCCATAGTATGTCATCATACCGCAACTGTCAATGAAATCATTCTTGTCAGCTTCAATAGATTTTCGATGAGCTTCAAGTATATCCTTTAAATGGAAAGTCTGTGGTGCACGGGCTATCATGCATTGACTTCTTGTCGGAATTTCCAGTGAGCCGTCAGGTTGATTAATGATAAACGTCTCTGTTGCGGGGACACATGTTATGCAATTGCCCTTTTCTGAAGCCACTTTAATATTTTCACTAATTGTCTCTTCCGTTATTAAAGGACGAACACCGTCATGTATCAGAACAATGTCGTCGGTAGAATTCTTCGACTTTGAATATCTTTCTGCAGCACAAAGTCCGTTGTAAATACTTTCCTGACCAGTCTCTCCTCCAGGTACAATTTCAACGACCTTGTTGATCTCGAACTTGCGAAGCATCTTCTTCAAGAAGGGTATCCAGCTTTCAAGGCAGACCACAACGACACCATCTATTTCAGGATGATTATCGAACAACTCAATGGTATATATTATAATCGGCTTGCCGTTCAGTTCCAAGAACTGCTTCGGGCGAGATTTCGTATGCATCCGCTGACCAGTTCCACCAGCGAATATTACTGCTATATTCATATAATTTGTGTTTTAATTTCTAATACAATTAGTTTGTAAAGTCGAATGTCTTTGCCCAATATTCATCAAAGCACTTACTGCTATCGCTAGAAATGACTTTCGCCGGAACTCCAGCCACGACACAATTTGCTGGTACGTCATCAAGAACAACGGCATTAGCACCAATTACAGCATGACAGCCAATGTGGACATTGCCTATGACTTTGGCACCAGGAAATACTACTACGTGGTCTTCCAAGTAAGGTACGCCAGATTTCTTTCCTGCGAAAGTCCTTCCTAAGGTTACACCTTGATGAATCGTACAGTTCTCACCGATAACAACGCTACCTGCTATTATGTGATGCAAGAATAGTGCTTGAAGCAAATACCCCCACCGATTTGAGTCCATAGAGGAACTTGTATGCCAGTCAATAATTCTGTGAATTTATAGATTACTTTCACTGGCACAAGTGCAACCTTAGCAAATATATTCTCCTTATAAAAGAGCCAGGAACATATTCTAAGCCAAAAAGTAATCATCAACGATGAATCCGTCAATATATTAATGCGTGACTCTCCGTTATGATCAAATCTAGCCAAATCCATCTTAATAAGTTGAATACATTCCTTGAAAGTCATTACTTATAAATATTATCTATTACTTTCCCTATCATTTCCTTGAACGGATAGGCCATTCCGTTTTTTCTCAATTCTATTTTTGATGGTACTGCGGGGAGATTCTTGCAGACATACTCCATCTTATTGGCAAGTTCGTCTACGTTCATCGGCTCAAACACGTCACCGTTTACTCCAGGTTTTACCAAGCATTGACTTCCTGCTTTCTTCGAAATTATCGCCCAGCAGCCCGCGAGAAGGGCTTCATTGGTAACTGCTCCAAATGCCTCTTGGTAACTTGCTAATATAAAGGCGGTTACAACGTTGTACCATTTGTATAGTTCGTCATCTTCAAGTCGTCCTGTAAAAATCACGTTGCTTAAGCCCTCTGCCTCCTTATGAAGATTCTCTTCATCCTCACCGCTGCCAATAATAACAAGTACGCTGTTCTCATCGTTCAGTTTCTTGAAAGCCTGGATAATTGTCTTCACATTTTTTAGTGCTACAAGTCTGCCGACGAAAAGGAAAACATGCTTGCCTGCAAGATGGTACTCATCAATTACCTTCTGACTTTCTGGTAATAACCTTTCATATTTCTTACGTGCTTTGTCATCATCGCGAATAATCGGGAACCAAATCCCCTTATGATAATGCTCCTGATACCAGTTTGCGACATTCGGCTCTACAAGGATAATGTTATCAAGCAATGGGGCAACAATCCGTCTGACAATCCTATGTCTACGGCTAAAGTCGTTGTGATTAATAATCATGTCGTAGCTGTCGTCGCAGATGCTCACAACCTTATAATGTTTTCGGTGCAACCACCTATACAATAAAGTAATTATAGTGTTAGGGCCGAACTCACCGGTTATAACCACATCTGGGTCGTTAGCCTTCAGCTGCTTGATATATTCTGAATTTTTTGCATGATACTTATCGCCATCCTTACGCTTCAAGTAAATTGGCTTAAAGTTGAGCAAGTCTGTAATCTTCGATGGATCCTTGAAGGTATAAATGATGTAATTCAAGAATATTTTTGCATCAAAGACTTCATTCAGTTTGTTGAACAAGTCTACCCTATATGGCGCTATCGTTGGTTGGAAAACCAATAGTTTTTTCTTCATTTTCTCTCGATTAGTATAATGTTTACCAGTAAGCTCCGTCCTCAACATTCCTAAGGTTCTGTGGACGTTCGTTCTCTGATGGACGTACCCAATACTTATTGTAGAACCACGCTCCATCCCACCGCTTGCCTTTTATGCCGAATAGCAATTGCAGCTGTCCGCCCATGTGTATAGCTTGTTTGCCAAGGCTCTTGATATATGCGGCAAGTGGAAATCCATAGGCTCCGCATCCAAGTAGTGCAATATCGAAATCTTTAGTTGATATTTGCCGTTCCATGTCCTCCAATGCCTCGAACCAAGAATTATATCCAGCAGTGTTACCAGCGATTGTCTGCACAGCTTTGACCGTCTGCAATGAAGCGAACTCTGGCAGAAATTCTTTATCGTCAAAAAGATTCTTCCTATTGTCGTGATATTGCCGTTCTATAGTTTCAGCATACGGATGAACTACCAGCACCTTCTTTCCCTTCAACGCTCTAGTATATGAATAGTCCTTACCTATAGGGCTGAGACTTCCGATTTGCATTCTTGGAATTCCGCGAAGAAGTCTTGCAAACAACATCTCTTCCGGTCTCCATGAGGCAAGAATGTCCAGCTGTTTCATACTTTCTTTCATCAGCTTAGCGAACCGCCGAATATTCGGCTTGTCAACAGGGAAGAATCCTGCATTATTGTGCATGTGCCTTTCGCAATATCCTTTAACTATCAAGTTAATTGGGGGGGGCAATGTACCATACAGCACACCCTTTATTTCCACGGCTCCGAACCGTGCCACCATCATCGGCTTGCCCTCCTGTATCTTGTCGGCTATAACCCTATTGGCAGAAACTTCGTCCATCACCGGCATTAAGGAGTTCTTAATGCCAAAGACGAACTTTCTAATG
>OMVH01000182.1 GCA_900314365.1 uncultured Prevotella sp.
TCGCGGGCATACCATCCGAAGCCTTCTTCACTTTCAGGTGTAGCCAGGGCTTCCTCGCAGTCAGCAATGATTTGCTTGGTGATGTCGCCGACGGAGGCTTTCTGAATCTTACTGTAATCAGGGTTCTGGCCTATGTCGGAAGTCAGGAGTGGCACCTGGCCCCAGCGCTTCATGAGTTGCAGGTAGTAGTAGGCACGCAGCGTATGAGCCTGTGCTTTCCATGCTGCCTTCATGTTGTCGGTAGCATCGGTCTGACTGGCATCAATGTTGGCCAGGAAGATGTTGCATTTGCGTATGCCCTGATAGAAGTTGCCCCACCAGTCGCCTTCGAAGTTATAGGCATAATAGTTGTTGGCTACGAAGCCCGTATTGTACCAGCGCTGATAGCTTGAGCCTGCCGTGTTCATGGAAACGTCGATAGCCTCGTCAGTGGTGCTGCAGGGTTCGGTGTAAGTTCCTATCCTGTAGTTGTAGCAGGCATTGAGATAGCCTCTGACGCCGTTGTAATCGCTCCATAACTTATCCATATTGGTGTGACCGTCATTGTCAAGGTCAATCATGTCGTTGCACGATGTGACGGTGAAAGCGGTCAGAGCCATTGCTAACAATTTAATATATTTCTTCATTGTTCTTTCGTTTTAAGCGTTTTCCTTAGAAGCTTGCCTTCAGACCTATGCTGTAGGTACGATAGATAGGAAGGCTGCCGTAGTCGCTCTCCGGTCCGAAGTCGTCGATCTTGAGATGGTCGATGGTGAATAGATTCTGACCCTGCAGTACCACCCGCAGCTTGCTGATGCCGAGGCCCTTGAGCGTACCCGTAGGAAGCGTGTAGCCCAGTTCGAGACTCTTCAGCTTGAAGTATTTGCGGTTCTGCACGAAGAAGTCGCTTGCACGGTGATTCGTTGTGGTCTTGGTAGAGAGTGCAGGATACGTAATCTTCTCGCCATTGTTCCAGCGTTCATGAGTCCATGCATTCTTGTGAATGGAACCAAAGACACCGTCGTAATCGGTCTCGTAGATACCCATTCCGCTGAAAACAGTATTGTAGTTACCCGTACCGTTGAAGACGAAGTTCAGGTCGAAGTTCTTGTACTTCAGCTGGCCGTTGATACCATAGAGATACTGAGGAATGTTGCCGTTGTCGATAGGAGCCATATCCTTATCGTTGATGACACCGTCTTTATTGAGGTCCTGGTACTTCAGGTCGCCCACTCGAGGTGTTCCGAATTCATACTTCGGACCATTGTCGATTTCGCTTTGGAAGTTGAAGAAGCCGTTGCCATTGCTCTTGTCCACAAGCAAGCCCCAGGATGTACCTAAGGGATAGCCTTGTGTTCTGTAGCGGTAAGCGTAATCCTCGTCGAGAGGTGTCTCGCCACTGTAGACAACCTTGTTCTTAGTATAGGTTAAGTAGCCACCAAGAGTAAAGCTGAATCCATTGTTGAACTCTTTCACAATGTTGGCTGATATCTCGTAACCATGATTCTTAAACTTTCCTCCATTGATTTTCGGGAACGAAGCCAATGGAATGCCCTGGAACCAAGGTACAGCGGTTGTTGACGAGATGATGACATTGTCAATCTTCTCATGGAAGATGTCGAAGCTGACGTTGAGCAGGTTGAAGAAGCTCAGGTCGGCACCGAAGTCGAACTTCTTGTTGGTTTCGGGCTTGAGATTCTTGTTACCATAGCTTGTCTCATTGACAGTGTACTGCAGTGCTCCTACGACACCACCCGAGTTGACGGTGATATAGTCATCGTAGGAATAACGCGCCAGTCCGTTGCGGCTGTCGGCAGTCTTTCCGTAGCTTACGCGAAGTTTGGCATAGGACAGTGGTTTGAAGTCCTTGAGGAAGCTCTCGTTGGAGGCTATCCATGCTGCCGATACAGCAGGTGTTGTCACCCAGCGGCTACCGGCTGCCTCGTCGTCGCTACCGCTGTAGCCTGCTACAAGACGGATAGCATAGCGGTTGTCGTAGTCGTAGGTAGCTTGAGCACCGGTGAGCAAGTGCTTCCAGGGGAACACTTCGTTGTCCTGATAGCGCTGGTAGAGAGTGTAGGCCATAGCCGTCACATGGTGGGCACCAAAGTTACGGGCGTAGTCCATATGGGCACGGTAAGAGAGGTCGTACCACTCATTCTGTCCCTTGCCATAGACGAGGTTGGTGTTGTCATCGGTACCCTTGCGAACGAAGTTATATCCTCCGTTGTCGGTAGCCTCAAAGATATAGCGACGGTAGTTCTTCGAGGTGTGGAGGTTGTGGTCCACGTAACCCTTGTAGGCAGCGTCGCCCGTGATGCTCAGACCCTTGGTGATGAAGTCGAGGTTCACTTTGATGCCAAAGTTGGCATATACATTGGTCCATGTGTTGTTGTAGTAGCCTGTACGGTTCACCATAGCCCAGGGATTGTTGTTTTGCTTCTCGGTCACAATCACTTGTCCGCCTTCGTAGTCAGCGCCTTCAACAGTTGGTGTGATAGGTCCGAAGGTGGTGGCGGGAATAGTCAGTGCTGTGGAGTAGACTCCAGGCAGCGTGACGTTCAAGCCTGGACCATGCTTCTTGACAATGTCGGCAGCAATGTTCAGATAGGATGAAACATACTTATTGATGTCTACGTCAAGGTTCGTGCGGAAGTTGAAATAGAAGTTCTGTGAATTGCGATCGTAGTCTTTCACGCTCGATACTCCCGTATTGTCGTTAGTCGTATGGTAGGCACCACCGACGTGAGCAAAATTGAAGTTGGAGAAGAAGCGGGCCTTCGACGTACCACCGCTCACGGAGACTCCTACTTTCTGAGTGTGCTGGAACTTGCGCAGCACCATCGTACGGTAGTTCGTGTTGGGATAGAGCACGGGGTCGGAACCTGTGCGGTAGCCTTCAAGTTGCTGGTCATTGTAGAAATAGTTCTTTCCGAGTCCGTCGTTGTAGGCAGCCTCATTGCGCAACTTTGCATATTCGTAGGAGCTGATGAAGGTAGGAGTTGTGGTCATCTCATGGATTCCTTCGTCGAATGTTCCCTTAATTCTCAGTTTTCCCGGTGTTCCCCTCTTTGTAGTGATTACCACTACACCGTTGGCACCCTGCACACCATAGATAGCCTCTGTGGCAGCATCTTTGAGCACGCTGATACTTTCCACCTCATCAGGAGAGATGAGCGAGTAGTAGTTGTTCGACGAACCCGGATAACAGGGCATACCGTCCACTACCACGAGAGGAGCATTGCTGTGGCTGTCGGAATGGCCGCGCACAGTCATAGAGAAGGTCTCGTTGAAGACGTTCTTATCATTCTGTGTGGTATAGAGTCCAGGAAGCAGACCTTCGAAATTATCCTGCAATTTAAGTTTGGGCGAATGACCGAGCTTCGTTCCGCTGACGGTAGCGACGGCGCCTGAGAAAGTAGCTTTACGCTCCTTAGTGAAGCCGAGGTCAATCATCTCATCCTCCTTGCTCACGTCAATGCTCATCCGAATATTGAGATTATCTTTCACTTCAGTTTTCACGCTCTTGTAGCCCAGATAGTTGAAGGTAATCTTCTCGCTGATGTCTTCGTCCTTCACAGAGAAAGCACCTTCTTCGTTTGTGATGCCGAGCGTCACTCCGTCCTCCGTGGCAATGACAACGCCGGGGAGTGGTTCTCCGAGTTCATCTGTCACGGTACCGGCCACATTGATGCCCTGCGCAGAGACTCTTGCTGAGAGTGCGAGCATGAGCACGAATGCGTATATGAATCTTTTATTTTTCATCTGTTCAATGTTTATCAGGTTAGGGTTAATTTACCATCCAGGGTTCTGCCAGTTCTCGCCTGTGATGGCGAGGATGCGGTTCACCTCGTTCAGAGGAATAGGCACCTTGAGCCACTTGTTGGAGTAGCAGAGTCTTGGGTTGCCATTCACCTGTCCGCGCTTGTAGGTGAAAGAGCCGTCGGCATTCCTTGTGATGTGCATGGCGGTTACCCACTTGTCGGTCGACGAGAGATCCTCGTCGGGTTTGTGGAGGCGACGCACGTCGTAATAGCGGGCTTCCTCGAAGGCAAGCTCCACGCGGCGTTCCATGATGATACGGTTGATGAGTTCTTGCCCTGTTGTCGATGAGGGAATGTCGGGCATCTTGACACGCTCGCGGATGAGGTTCACCATCGTTCTGGCAACGTCCTCGTGACCTGCGTGAGCAGCTGCTTCAGCATAGTTGAGAATAACTTCCGACAAGCGGAACTCCTTGAAGCAGGCGCGTCCTGCTCCCCAGTCAAGACCATCATGAGGATGGGAGAACTTACGGATGTAGTAGCCTGTACGGGTCCGGGTACGACTGATAGAGGAGATACCCGTGAAAGGCTCGTTCTCGTAAGTCATAATCCAGCGGTGACGGCGAATATTCTGCGTACCGGGATAGTTCTCATAGCATTCAGTAGTTTCAGCGAAGGGCCAATAGCAGTAGCGGCGCGAACCATTAAAATAGATGTCGGCATAGAATCGCGGATCTCGGTTCATGTAGGGATTGGCTTTGTCGTAGGTCTTGTTACTGGTGTTGAAGTTGGGGTTCTCGTGCTTCTCGTCATTGTACGGCTTGTTGAGGTCAAGGATGTTGCCACCCTGCTTATCGTCAACAGGAATCGTCTCGAAGCAGTCCACCATTTCCTGTGAGGGGCATGTACCGCACTTATATCCGCTGTATGCACCCACACCTTCCACGGCACAGTTTCCGCCTCCGTTACGAGTTTGGAAGATAGTTTCTTTGTCTTTCGGGTCGTCGCTATATTCGGCTGAGTTCCAGAAGTACTCTGCTATCATACCAATCACATTGAGGTATTTGTCATAGTCAGCCTTGTTGGTATAGAACTTCTCATTTGTGAGGTCTGAGGTTCCATCGGTGAATGTAGGAACATCGTAGAGTTTGTTGTAGAGTTTATATCCGTTGGCGATGAGACCCTCATAGGCTTCCTTATTCTGCTCGTAAGCCCATTGCCAGTAGTTTTGGTCGTCACAGTAGAGCGGACTTGCAGCATAGAGCGACATGCGACTCTTGAGAGCGTAGGCGAGTGCTTTGGGCAGCCGTCCGCTTTCAGAGCCTGTGGTGATACGCCAGGGCAGGTCAGCGCATTTCAGAGCTTCGTCGCAGTCTTTGATGATGAAGTCGACGGTTTCCTTATAGGAAGCCTTCTTTACTCCTGAGAAGTCGTCGGTGTAGTTGTAAGGCTTCTCCATGAGAGGCATACCTGTACCGAACACCTTCAGCAGTTCGCTGTAGTAGTAAGCCCTCAGCAGGTGAGCCTCGGCCTTCCATCGTGAGCGGTCTGACTCGCTTTTGACGGTGGCAGCATCGATATGCTCGAGGAAATAGTTACAATCGTGGATTGACTCGAAGTAAGCAGCCCAGTGGTTGCTGTTGTTGGCTCCGAGCTGTGAGGCGCTGACATTCCAGAAGGGGTGGCTCGATGCGGTGGCCTTTCCAGCGTAATAGAGAGCCGGCGTAGCCCAGTTCACGTCGTTGTCGTCGCCATCCCAGGCTTCGTCGCAGATATTGGCCGGTACACGGTCCCAGAAGAAGTAGCGGTCGTTCTTGTCCATGAAGTTCTTGTAGCAAGTGTTCAGATAAGCACCCACCTTGTCGTTGTCAGTCCATACATCGTCAAGGCTCATCTTTCCGTCGGGTGCCTGATTGAGCACATCACTGCAAGAAGAAAGACCTAATGCTGTTATGAACAGCCAAGATAAATATGATTTTTTCATTGTAGTTAGTGTTCAGTTAAAATGAAATGTTCAATCCGAAGCTCACGTTCTTTGTCAAGGGATAGCTGTAGAATCCGCTGGCCTCAGGATCGAGGTGATTGCTGTGCAGGTGGTCCCAGACGAAGAGGTTGTAGCCGCTCACGTAAATGTGGCAGTTAGTCACGCCGGCAAAGGCGAGCCAGCTCTTCGGAAGCGTATAGCCGAGCTCTATGTTCTTCAAGCGCATGAAGCTGCGATTCTGAATGAAGAAGTCGTTAGGCTGCTGGCTTGTAGAGCTTGACCGCGTGGTGAGTGCTGGATAAGTAATTTTCTCATGGTTCTGCCAGCGCTCCTGAGTCCAGGCTGTGCGCTCATACTCAAAATAGTAGCCCTGCCTGATGTTTTCGAATACTCCCTGGCCACTATAGTAGCTTGAGTAATGGGCTACGCCTGAGAAGAGCACGGAAAAATCGAATCCCTTGTAGCTTGCACCCACATTGAATCCGTAGTTGATACCGGGTATATAGGAGTATTTAATGGGTACCTGGTCCTTGTCGTCGATAATTTTGTCGCCGTTGAGGTCCTTATAGCGGAAGTCGCCCGGGCGCGGAGTACCGAATGAGTAGGTGAGACCGTCGGCGTCAATGTCCTCCTGTGAGATATAATAGCCTCCGTTCTTGGAGTCATCAATTTTGTAGCCCCAGCATTGTCCCAAACGATAGCCCTGCGTGCGGTAGCGGCAGACGTAGTCTTCGGTGCGGATAGGTTCGTCGTAGAAGGTGACTTTGTTGTCATTGGTGGCGTAGTTGGCTTTCAGAGATATGTGGAGGTCTTTGATGATGTCTTTCTCATAGCCTATTTCGAATTCCCAACCGTGGTTCTCCATCTTACCCATGTTCACCTTCGGCAGATTTCCAAGTGCTACTCCTTGGAACGACGGTACTGACTGGCGGGATATGAGAATGTCGCTGCGGTTCTCGCGGAAATAGTCCACGGTGAGCGAGAGGCTGTTTAGGAACTTCATATCGATACCCCAGTTCTGCTTGTGAGCCTTTTCCCATGAAATCTTGTCGTTGCCTAACAGACCTTGTGAGATGGAACGGATGGTGGTGGAACCGAGACCGCCTACATAACTTGCACCTGAGGTCTGAATATTGCTCTGATAGAGGAAACGGCTTCCACCCAGCTTGTCATTTCCTACTGTACCGTTGGAGTAGCGTAGCTTCAGGAAGTCGAGCCATGTGAGTTTCTTCATGAATTTCTCGTTGCTCAGCACCCATCCCAAGGAAAATGCAGGGAAGAATCCAAATCGATGGCCTGGTGCAAACTGTTCGCTGCCGTTGTAGCCCATGTTGTATTCGGCCAGATAACGGTCATCGTAGGAATAAGTGGCTCGGGCGCAGAAACCGAGCACGTTGTAAGGAATCTCAGCAGCGTTGCTGTTCCAGTAGTCGCGTTGTGCCAGGAACATACCTGTAACGGTGTGCTTGCCTCCAAATGTGCGATTGTAGTTGATGGAAGCCTGGGCATTGATGTTGTAGAGCGAGCCCGTAAAGCGTGAGATACCGAGCTTTTGTGCGGTAGCATTGAATATAGTATAGCTGAAGGTGTCGTTGTCGTAGTCGGGCACCATCAGATAGGTTATCTCGCGCTTATTTCCGTCGCGTCCTGTGCGTCCGGAGTTGTGGTAGTTCACTTCGCCTTTGATGCTCAGACCTTTAGTGATGTAGCGGCTGAGATCAAACTCGAGTGAGAACTGTCCTGTGAAGTCGATATCGGTGCGGTTGCGGTATCCGTAGCGGTTTATGATTTCGAATGGTCCACGGTCCATGTTGTTTGGTTGAACGACAGCGCCACTGGTTGCTCCGTGTCCGGCTACGGTAGTGGGGCCGGCCTGCAATGGCAGCATAATCTGAGCTTCGTAGAATACATCGTTTATCATCCAGCTTTCGCTTCCGTTATAGAGCATGTTGGCCTGTGGCATGTTGGTAGTCTGCATGCTGGAGCTCAGATTCAGTGTGGCTTTTAGATCCCGGGTGAGCTTATAGTCCATGTTGGCGCGGAAGTTCATGCGGTTCATCCATGATGAGGGATCGTAGCCGAGATAGTCCTTAGATTCGGTCTTGAGGTTTCCACCCTGATGAATGTAACCGGCATTCATGAAGTAGTGGAAGCGGTTCGTACCTCCTGAGACATTGGCGTTGATTTTTGTCTGTGGCGTGAAGTCATCGAAGATTTTCTTGAGCCAGTAGTTGTCGCAGTAGAGATAGAGCCTTTCGGCCTTCTTTGTCTCATAGTCGGGGTCGGAGGCGTTGAGGCCCTGCAGGGGATTTCTGAACTTGTTGATGAGCTCGTCGGAGTACTGTGGCTCAAGACCGTCGTTGGTCAGAGCCTGATTCTTCAGAGTCATGTAGTCCCAGGAATGTATCTGCTTGTCGTACCTCGTGAAGGAGGAGAAGCTCTGCTGCACGCTGACGTTCAGCTTGGCCTTTCCTTCCTGTCCGCGGCGAGTAGTGATGAGAATTACACCGTTGGCGCCTCGCACACCGAAGACAGCTGTCGCAGAGGCATCCTTGAGTACGCTGACACTCTCCACCTCGTTAGGATCGATTTCGGAGATGACGTTGCCGCTCAC
>OMVH01000131.1 GCA_900314365.1 uncultured Prevotella sp.
CGTATTTGGGAGCAAAGTAAGTCTTGCTTCGAAATATGCCCGTATTTTGGCACTTTCGCGTTTTTTTTTATTTACAAACTTCAAAGAGACCTTTGATTTTTGACACGCTTTTTCGGGCCCGAGTCAATCAAGTGTGCAATGCGATTTCAGCAATAATCAGGGGAGCCTTCATAAAGATGTTATATGGTAGTTTTTTGAGGATCTGCGAATAGAAGAAGTAACTTGAATGAGGTTCACGGGCTATCCTAAAATATCCACCGCAGGGTGCGGACGGCCCCTAACCCTACCTAGCCGCACCCTGCATGTTGCTGAGTTTTCATGTGATGGCATATAATTGCTACAAATAGTACCATATTGATTCATTGTGTTACTAAAGCGTCGGCTGTTGCTTGTGGTGGCTATCGTTATTGTAATAAAAAGAAAGGACAATATTCGGAGAGGATTTTTTTCAAGTGGAGTCAGTCTTAAAAGAAAGTGCTGTATCCAATTAGAAAAATTAAAGACTCTATTCAACCCCTTTTTGTTGGAAAAGTCTTAACTTTGTAACTATGAAATCAAACATACGCGAAATACTTCCCGAGAGTGTTCCTGGTCCGTCGCGTCCCGCCGGTCAGCGTGATGTATTGGAACTTTCGGCTCAGCCGCTGCCTGTGGTTCATGTGGGCTTTGTCGGACTTGGCGAGCGTGGGCGTCAGGCCGTTATGCGCTGGTGCCATATTCCTCACACGCAAATCGTGTCGATATGCGATCTCAGTGCCGACAATGTGAAAGCCGCGCTGACCGTGATGACTGATAACGGCCGTGAGCCAAGTTGCGTTGACAGCAGTGCTGAAGCCCTGTGTCAGCGGGCTGATGTGGATTTGGTCTACATCTGCACCGACTGGGAGAGTCATGCTGACCTTGCATGTTGTGCCCTTCTTCATGGCAAGCACGTGGCAGTGGAGGTACCGGCCGCCATGACCATCAAGGACTGCTGGAGACTCGTGGATTTGGCAGAACAGCAGCGGCTCCACTGCATGATGCTCGAAAATGCCTGCTACGACTATTTTGAAGTGGCTACGGCTGCAATGGCTCAGGCGGGAAAACTGGGTGACATCGTGAATGCCGTGGGCGGCTATCATCACTGGCTCAACAATCGATGGGAGCCTTGGCGGTTGCGCTATAACCATGCTCATCGTGGAGACATCTATCCCACTCACGGTCTTGGTCCCGTGTGCCGTGCCCTGGGCATTCATCGCACCGACCGTTTAGAGACGATTGTGAGCATGGACAGCGCGGCCCGCTCAGGTCCTGATTATTTCCGGCGCGTGTGCGGAGAAGAAGGCGAGGATTTCAGCAATGGTGATGTCACAACCTCTTTGATGCGAACACATGAGGGCCGAACCATAGTCCTCGACCACGACGTGATGACGCCACGCCCATACAGCCGTCTCTACCAGATAGTAGGAACAAGCGGTTATGCCGCCAAATATCCTCAGGAAACGCTTTGGCTGGACGGACGGGAACTGACGGCAGAAGAGCGCGAGCATACCCTCAACGAATGGCTGCCCGCCGACCTTCGCAAGGCAAGGGCCGAGGCAGCCAAGTATGACGACCGCGGGGGCATATCCTTTTTAATGGACATGCGTCTGGTGGACAACCTGCGCAAAGGGCTCCCGATGGATATGGATGTCTACGATTTGGCTGAGTGGTGTGCCGTGGTAGAGTTGTCAAGACTATCCATCGAAGGTGGGTTTGTGCCTATTGCTTTTCCCGACTTTACACGGCGGAGACAATAGACTGAGGTGTGACACTTAAGCCAGCAAAGACTTTACTTGTGGAGCCTCTCCATTCGAGTCGTAGAGGAATACTACTCGGTGCCGATGCTCCTTACAGTCCGTTCACAATATCTGGTAGCTTTCTGTTTAAGGATGAGTTTCGTTCGGTCAGCCCTTTTCTTGGGGTCGACTTAACAGCAGGTAGCCAATGGCTCCACCCAAAAGTGAGGCGGCAAAGATTCCTATCTTGGCTTGTACCAAGTGGTCGGCTCCGTTGAAAGCAAGCATGGTGACGAACATCGACATTGTGAAGCCAATGGAAGCCAGAAAGCCCAGTCCGGCCACTATGCGCCAGGTCATCGTGCGCGACCGTTTGCCAAGGCCGGTCTTCTCAGTGAGCCATACGGCGAAAAGCACTCCCAGCGGTTTTCCAAACAACAGTCCAAACAGGACGCCTAAGGCAACGTTGTTGGTGAAAAGTGCGCTCAGATCCATATCCACGAACGACACACCGGCATTGGCCAAAGCGAAAATGGGCATGATGACGAACGACACCATTGGATGCATACTTTGTTCCAACCGTTGCAAGGGGGGCATGGCCTGCAGAGAGTCCTTCTTCACCCTCGTAAGAATCCTTACTTGCTCCGGTTCCAGCGTCCTTACATCGTTCGACTCAGCCTTCTCGAAAAGCCGGGTGAGCTTTCGCATCCGGGCCAGAAATGTGGCTTCCGGGATATGGGAGTCTGCCGGGATTACCATAGCGGCAAGTACAGCCGAGATGGTGGCGTGGATGCCGGAGGTGAGGAAAGCAATCCACACGCCTCCGATGCCGAGGACTCCGTAGAACACCACATTCTTCACACCTAAACGGTTGCCAAGAAACATGATTCCAAGGAAAAGCACTCCGAGAGCCAAGTTGCCGAGCGATATATGGGAAGTGTAGAAGAGAGCGATGACAAGTACAGCTCCAAGGTCGTCCACGATGGCTAAGGTGGTAAGGAATACTTTGGCCGAGATGGGGACTCTGTCGCCAAGGGCGTAGACCACTGCGAGTGCGAAGGCGATGTCCGTTGCCATCGGTATACCCCAGCCTTGGGCCTCAGGGGTGCCGGCGTTGAGAAGAAGGTAGATGAGCGCGGGGAAAAGCATGCCGAGGAAGGCCGCCATGACGGGGAGCATCACCTTGCGGGCATTGCATAGCTCTCCACCGATGAATTCACGCTTGAGCTCGAGACCGACGACAAAGAAGAACATCGACATCAATCCGTCGTTGACCCAATGTTCTATGCTGTAATTGAGAAAAGGCTGTCCGTCGACAATGAATCCAAGATGATGCTCGAGCAGATGCGAATATTCATCGCGAAGGGGAGAGTTGGCCAGGAGAAGGGCAATAAGAACAAAGACTGCCAGTACGATGCCACTCGATTTCTCACGATGCAGGAACTGCATGGTGGGGATGAGCAGGCGGTTCTCAATGTTTTTTTGATAACGTTCTCTTGTATTCTGCATACCTTATTATATAATGGTGTGTAGGGAACGCTTGGGAGATAGCTAAGCCGATGCTCTTCCTCAACCTGCTGCCAGGCATGGATTTCGCGAGCCCATACCCTGAGTGACATCATACAGGCTCTCCAAAGGCTAACAGGTGCGACCTGTTGAAGCCATGACACAGCAGGGTAGGAGAGAGTGCCTCAGCAGCTCTGTTGCGTCCTTTTGATTGCAAAATTAGTATGTATCCACGATTTGACCTACTGACTTAGGAGTTAATTGTGCATGTTTTGAGTGTTTTAACACTTTCCCTTTGCCGGCCATCTCGTTTGCTCCCGTAGTCATTGGATAGCCGACCTATTGAAAGAGCTCGGGGTAAGCACTGCGAATGATGTCCTGGTTCTCCTCTGACAGTTCTTGCAACAGACAGGGGCGGTCCTGCTGGCGGGTTTGTTTCTGATTGATGACATTCATCAGCGACCAGTCTTTGTGAGGGTGCGCGGGTGTGGCATCGTCAGGCTCACGGGCTGGCAGGTCGTAGCGGGTGAAATCGATAACATAGGCCGGTGAGCCCTCTTTGTGCCAATCGCGAAGGAGAGCCAATCGGAATTTGGGGTTCATGAACCAGCGCAGCTCAAGGTTGTTGTACGAGTCACCCAATCCCGACCCGCGCTCAAAGAACCGATAGTTGAAATCATTCTTCTTATGCTGAGCTCGCCATAGTTCTCCAAATTCGCCGAAGGTGACAAAATGCACGTCGGGCCAACGCTTCTTGGTGTCTCCAATCCACTCTTCCATAGCGGGGATGACGAGTTGCTTGCCGAACTCATGATACATCTGTGTCTCCCAGATGTTGGTAACCCATCCGAAACCATTGAGCTCGTATCCCGAATCGTAGTGAATGCTCTCGGTGTGCATCACTTCGCGATGGCCTAAGTCCAGTCCCCATCCCTTGTAGGTCTCAATGGGTCCCACACCTCTTCGGCTGTTGTATCCGTGAATGTCGTGTCCCATAGCCCCGGTACGTCGTGCGCAGATGAAATCGGTTGTCCATCCGTCAAGGTTCACGCAGTCAATAAAATCCTCCTGGCCTTGTGCCGGCTTGCAGAAGTGCTGTGTTGAAGGATAGTAGGGGTACGACACGGAACCGTCGGCTCCACCGCCATCGATGGCATGCTGGCTCCAAATACAAGCATGGGCCACGTGGATGCCTTCTTTCTCAGAGAGGTATTTGAGATTGTCGGCAGAAAGGAATCCTCCCATGATGCACTGAGGCTTATAACCCTTTCCTACAAGCTGTGAAATCTCGTGGATAGCCTCACTCATTTCCCTGTTGATGCGTTCTTGTGGCAGGTACATGGCAGGGAAGTAGCCAGGAAAATAACTAATCTCGTCACCGTATTTATAATGGCATTCCACAGCATACTGGCGTATCTGCCGGTAGTTCTCTCGCTGGTCCTCTAAGGCGTTAAGAGTGAATCCCCACGTCAGTCTTCCGTCCTCGTTGTTCTTAGCAAAAGCTTCCCTGATGGCTTTCACGCTCTCTAAGGTGTGCCATGAGGCTTCATCACGCGGATGCAGTTTGACGTCGCGCGAAACTTCCCAGGGGGTGGTTCGTATCATCAGGCAGAGCGTGAGAAAGCGGTTGCCATTGAGTTGCAGAGGCTCCGTTTTCAGAGGACTGTTCGTACAGTCCAGAGTCATCCTGCCTTGCTCGGGACGTATACGGAATACGTAGGCTGAATCGCTTGCTGGTCGCTGAAAGTAGCCTTCATTGGCTGAAAGGTGATAATTGAAGCCATCCAGTACGGCGGAGATGTGTCTCGGAGTGAGATTCACAAAGGGTAATTTTGTTTTCTCCGTGTTCAGCTGTAAAGCCCATGGATTATGTTTGTCAGACTGTACTGCAAAACCATCTTCGCGGAAATGGAAAACAAACTTCTTGTCGTCGGTAGTATTCAAGTCGATAATCAATTCTTCGCCATTCTTTTCATGAATGGTCATCTTGTCTATCTTGATGGGGACTGCACTGCCGTCCTGCCCAATGCTGACCAGGCGCAGTCCGGCCACATCCTGCTTGCTGCTCCACTGAAAGCCGTCAACAATGGGCAGAGTGGTAAATGTGAAATGGGAGGAGGTGCCAGGCTCCTCGAAATAGGTTGAAGGCATCTTCTCGTCGAAAAGATGGATATCCCTAAAGCGGAATGTACTGTCCTTGTCCAAAAGGACATTGGCCCGATAGTATCTTGAGTTAAACCAAGCAGTGTGTCTGTTTCCGCCTTGGCTTTCCTTCTGGGCCACTACGCTTGTTGCCGGTGTCACCTTAAAGTGTTTCCGGAACCATTGTCCTGAGGCGGCTAAGGTTTCTACCCGTAGTTTTCCCGCTTTTGCCATACTGGCGATAATGGGTACCTGCATTTCCAGTCCGGTCTTGATTTCTGGCCAAGTGAAGGAGTTCTCCTGTCCGGCCTGAGCATAATTGAAAGCCAGGCAGGGCTCACTGGCTATCACATCTAAGAAATACTTCACCCATTGACGGTTTCGCCCTGTTTGCGGATAGACGGGCTCGAGAGTTACGACACCCTGTCCGTTGCCTCCCAACCCACTGTCATACTGATCAAGAGGGTCGCTGCCCAACATCCTGAACACAGGTACGGGGATTTGTTGCCTGGTGTTCTGAGCTGGCATGTATCCGTTTACTCGACTGGGATAATAAGCCTGGTTCCAGTAGCCACCCCAAAGTGTATAGCCGTCGGTACCTATTTGGTCCTTGCAGTTGCACGATGCTACAATGTGGTATTTCTCGTACATATATTGCAGGGTATAAGCATCAATGAACCATGAGCCTACAGACTGAGGGTAGCGTCCGAAAATACGATGGAACTGCTTCATGTAGATATCAACGAGTTTGCGCCGTTCGGTTTGAGTGTAGCCTGTAGTGAAAGCAATGTTCGCCGTCGATACCCATGGATGGTCTCCGCGCCAGGTGAGTCCGGCTGCCTCTACCTGTGGTTGTGTGATTTCCCACCATGCGCCTACCTCGAAGCTCTTGGGCAGTTGCTTCATCAACTCCTGGTAACGGCTATCCATCAGAGCATCGTACTGAAGGAGAAACGTGCCGGGCAAACCATACTTTTGGAGAAGTAAAGCCTCTTGACGTGTAGCTTCAAAGAGTTTATCTTCAGAGCCCGCTACACGATAGTCGTTTTGTCTTGCGAAGTTCACAAAGTTGATGATTCTCGGTCGCGTGGGCTGAGCAAAGACAACTGCGAGAGAGAAAAGAAAGTAATAGAGTGTAAAGAATATTCTCTTCATTTTGTTTTTGTTATTGTTGTTCCTTGTAGGGAATGGGTAAGGCATGTGCTTGCGACGGACGCTGGCACTTTCATTGATAACGTTTCTCTAAGCGATATATTCCCCTGATAGCCCAACTCTTTTGAGTGAATCGAACTTTCAGGGGAAGTTTCTGAGCATGTTTTTATTTTCTTCATTCCAACTCAAGAAGAGCTGCAGCTGAAGGCGTGTGTCCGTGCAGTATCACGATTCAAGTAACAGCAGCTCTTCTTGTTTCTGTTCTTATTCCCATCCGGGATTGTTGGGAGCCAAGTTTGGATTCAGGTATAGTTCATCAAGTGGTAAAGAATAATAATAATTCTTTGGTGAGACGAACTTTCTGTTGGATGCAGGCTCAACAATAATGAAGCCATCTGAGTCGAACCCGCTTTGATTGCCATCATTGAGTACACTCTTAGTCTCGTATTCAGTACCTTTGTACTTTATTCCCTTTATTGCCTGTGGAAGTTCCTTCTCTGCTGTTTTCCACCGACGCAGGTCGTCTCTTCGGAATCCCTCGAAAGCAAGTTCTACGGTGCGTTCACGTCGTATTTCGGTAAGCATGTCTAAACCATTTTCGCGTACGAATGCATTTGATAGTTTGGGCATGTTGACACCAGCTCTGCTCCGAATGACATTAATTGTTTTGTCCAGCATTCCATCACTAATTGCTCCATAGCGTTCAAATGTAGCTTCCGCAAGAATAAGCAGCACCTCGGCATAGCGAATAACATGATAATCATAGCAAGAGTTATTTACGAGCGTCCTTTCGTCACCCATAAATTTATAGAGTTTGTAGCCAGTACGAGTTTCAGGGCGAGTGGTGAAAGCAGGATCACAGACCAGAGGCCCCATCTGAGGACTCATGTAGGCTGTACCCGGTACGAGGAAGGTCTGACGCATTCGTGGATCGCGGTTTTCAAATTCATCAGTCATCTTTGCATACCCCTTGAACCCAGATTTAGGATTAGAAATAGGCAGGCCAGAGGACTGACAGAGGTACATATCTGCAAGTTTCTTGGTTGGCGTGCCTCTCCAGCCCCAATATACTGAATTTCCTGTTGAATGCATGCGGATGTCCTCATAATACATGTTGTCGAGGATTCCCTCTTTTGATTTGTCGCCTGGCTCAACAAAAAGTTCACGGTAGCTATTCTCTCCACTGCCTTCGTAGAGCTCATATTCCTTACTGTCGATGACGTCATTGGCTGCATCAATTGCCTGCGATAACCAAGAATTGTAGTCGCCTCCATCCTCCCAGTACTTTGACCACGTGCCTGCAAACAGTGCAACACGTGCTTTCAGGGCCAATGCTGCGCCTTTGGTTACTCGTCCATACTCGTCAGCTGAGAGCTCACTCTGAAGTGGCAGTACTTTAGCCGCCTCTGTTAGTTCGTTGAGAATGTAATTCTCAGCCTCTTTCTGATTGGTACGCGAGCTATACAGCTCTTTGGACTCGGTATTCAGCACAGTCGTGTCCATGGGAATGTCATTGTATTTCAGAACGAGACGGAAGAGATAATATGCGCGAAAAAAGCGTGCTTCCGCAATGTAACGCTCAATAGTTGAACGGTCACCTTTGAAACTACGTCCTTTGGCAATAATGTTATTGGCCTGTCTGAGATCTCTGGCACAAGTTGTCCATAATGCATCCGAGTTAGGAGCGATGAGTGTACCATTGCTAGTAGTGTTTTCATTCAGTTCGTAGCCAATGTCACTGTCGGTATCCTTGGTACCGAAAGTCTCCATGTCGTTGTACAAGTAGTTTGCCTCTTTTTCAAAGTCACTTGCCGTCTGCCAATACTGAGGGTCTGAGAGTTTGTCTTTGGGTAGTAAGTTTATGTCCTGGCATGATGTGAGGATTAGTCCGACGGTGGCGAACATTATTATCCTTATGGATTTGCTCATTTTCATAATTGTCTGTTTTAGAATGTAAGGTTTAAACCGATTGAATAATTCCTTGTGAACGGATAATTCCAGTAACTACCGTTTTCTTCCGGATCCCAGCCACCGGGTGTATTGTGGATTTCCGCAAGGTTCTCTCCGCTGAAGTACACGCGGAGTCTTTGGATGCCACATTTGGACAGCAGCGATTTTGGGAATGTGTAGCCGAATTGCAAGTTCTTCATCCTTGCATAGGCAACGCTAAACTTTGTATTCGTTGAATAATAGTAGTTGTAGTATCTCTTCTCTTTAAGAGTGACGGCGGGGTATTT
>OMVH01000183.1 GCA_900314365.1 uncultured Prevotella sp.
GGGTGGAAATCTCCATACAGATGGGCAAACGGCTGCAAGAAGAAACCGTATTTTCCATAACTGGTGTTATCTCTCGGCCTCAAAGGCATGAGTTCGTACTTTCCTGAAAGATGACATTCGCTAAGTACTTCATAAGGAATATTAAAATATTCAGGAGTCACATCGTTATTCTCGTGAAAAGTTTTATCCTTCTTGTTGTAACCAAGGTCAGATCCTCCTTCAATATGTTTCCTTAATCTTGAAAGTCTAATAAAGTCAGTGGGAGACATAGGAAACCAATTCTCATTAGGATGCATCTTGACATGAATGATTATATCGTTGTCCTCAACCACTTCCTCTTTGGTGTCACAAGAAATCTTTCCCATACTATAATAGGTAAAGCCATTCTCGTCTCCATAGTGATGTCTCCCGATTAAAGCAAATCCATTATCAGCCCTAAACCAAATATTTTTAGATTCCTGTACAGGGGCAGAAATATGTTTTTTTATAATGGTAGTCGGATAGTCGTTAAAGAAAACCTCGCCATAGGCATACGAAGTAGCCCCGTTCTCGTCACCACTATGTTGAATTCCAACGATTACCGTGCCTTCGGGCGCTTCAAACAATTTACCACTAGATTCGGACTCCGGAGTACTCCATTTAACATTCCTAACGGTAATCTCTCCTTCTATCAGTCTGCCATTCGGAGCTTCTGCTGCAAGAAAGGAGTATTCAAGCTGTGTAGAACCGTTTTCATCACTCTTATGCACATATCCGGTAAGAATTGTATTCTCTGGACACAAAAAATAGAGAGAGCTTTGCCTTATTAGCTGGCTTTCATTCTTTATTGAAGGCACAATAACAGTACCTTCAGGCGCCTTCTCATATGGATGCTTTATTAACACACAAACCCTACTGAAATTGTAATAGGTACTGCCGTTTTCATCTCCCGAATGATGCCTGCCTGTCATGATACTACTTTCATCAGATACGCACCATATATTGGATGATTCTTTTATACTCTTCGAACTATAGCGATTATAGGTCTTAGTTGGAATACCGTTAAATTTAATAATGCCGGTAACATATCGTGTTGTCCCTTCCTCGTCCCCGTTATGTGCACGTCCTACTAACACTCTATTATCAAGTGCATCGAACCCTTTGTTCGTGTTCTCTCCAAACCCAATTTCCCATCTAATATTTTCAACGGTAATTATCCCTTCAACGGGATTTCCATTCTCATCAAAGGCTTGTAAAGAGGCATACTCATACCATGTGGAACCATTCTCATCTCCTTTATGGCATCTACCAGTCAATACCATATTAGCAGGACAAATAAAGGTACAATGATATTCCCTATCTCCTGTTGTTCTCTGTCTTCGCACCGGTTTGATATAAATTGCTTCTTCCATATCGTTGCTATTAGGTGATACTATTGACATAGTTATTCTTTGCAAATATAGGTACAATAATTGGAAAAACAATAGTAGAGGATAACAATTAATTATATTTAAACCTTTTTACTATCGAAGTAACTACCCATTCTTTTTGAAAAGATGGCTCAGAATGAATATAAATCTCAAGTTTCGGAAGTTAATTAATCTCTTGCAGGGGCAGCCATTATGTCCATCCGCAATCAAAGGAATAAAGATTTTTGTGGGAATCAATGTTGTCTCCAAATCCCCGAAGGAGGAGAACGACCACAAAGGCCGCGTCCTGCCGTGGACAAGGACCTTGGATTTACATAAATCCTCCTTTACGGGCGCGTATCGAATCACTTCTGTCTGCCACAGAAATTCCATTGCACACTCAGCTGACATCGGCTCAAAAAAGCGTATCAAAAATCAAAGGTCGTCGCGAAGTTTGTAAATAAAAAAGAACGCGAAAGTGCCAAAATACGGGCATATTTTGAAGCAAGACTTACTTTGCTCCCAAATACGCCAAAATAGAGAGACTTTGTAATTGCTTGAATGTTAGGTGTTTATGCTTTCACAGGCTCATTAGGAGCCCTTGAAACCGCTTAAAAAGGCCCGAAAAAGCCCTGTTTTGGCCTTGTAAAACATATGCTTTTAGCCGCTCGAAGTACTATCTCGAGGCGC
>OMVH01000009.1 GCA_900314365.1 uncultured Prevotella sp.
TTTTGAGAGGTGCAAACTCCTTTGGGTACAGGGTAGCTGCATACTCTGTTAGCTGCTCCTGTACTTCGTTGAGGTGCTTTACCGCTGCCTCCGTGGATAGGCTGTAGCCTTTAATTACTATGGAAGAGTTATAACGCTGTAAGCTGTCTCCTGTAGTGAATTGCAGCCCTATACCATCTGCATCGTTCCAGATGGTTACTTTGGAGCCGTTCTTTTCTACTCTGTATTTTTCTGCCATTGTCTTTGTTGTTTAAGGGTTCTAAAAGGGCTTATCGTCTGTTGTCTTATTTCCAATTCCCCAAAGGTCGTCATCTGTGTTCGTCTGCTGTTGAGGCTCTGTCGGTTCCTGCCCCTGCTTCCTCTGCCATTCTTTTATCTGCTGTTGTGTAGGCTGCTGCTGCTTTATCTCTCCTGTATTGGGTAAATACTCAAAAACAGCCTCTGCCTGTCTGATACCAAACCTATTCTTTTCCAGACGTGCGTATATCTGCCCTCCTACTCCGAGGGTTATTCCCGTGCGCTCTGTAAAGTCTTTTAGTTCCTTAACCTTAGTCTCTTTTTCTGACCTTGCTCTCTCCGTGGAGTTCCAAAGAAAAATCATCTTTGCACTGCTCTGCTCTATAGAAGTGCTTTCCCCTAAGTGCTGGCTACACATACCTACAGGGTCTGTAGTCTGTCGATTTAGCTGCGCTGCCATCACAACAGGTATTCCAAGCTCTATTGCAAGAGCCTCAAAGGAAGAGCAAATTTTACTTAGTTCCTCCGTTCTGGATAGTCTGTTGTCCTTTAGGTGTAGCTTCTGTATGTAGTCTATAAATACGCATTTTATAGGTCTGAATTTGTTGTAAAACCTTATTTCGTCTTGTATCTCTGCTGCATCATTACTACGTCTTAAGAGCCTCAACTTTCCAGAGCAAAGTAACTCCTTTCTGAAACGTTCTTTACCATCGAGGTAGATTTGTAGGTTGTCTCCTGCAAACCAATTCTTTCCTGTCTGCTCGTAGTCCTTTATGGTCTGTAAGTTGTTTCCTCTGTTAAACGGCTGCTTGATGTAGGAATTTATAAAGCCCCATTCTATTTCCTGCTCGCTGCTCTCGTAGGTATAGAAGAGAGTATCTCCTTGCTGCCCGTTCTGCGCTACCTCTAAGGCAATACTCCTAAGAAAGGTGCTTTTGCCGTGTGAGGTTAAAGCACATACGAGGGTTATTGCTCCAGACGGTAAAGTAAGTTGTTCTATCTCCTTTCCGTTGTCTTTGTTGTGGAAGTAGAAAGAAGTCTTTATATCTCCTTTCCCCATCTGCTTTAACTCTTCGTCCCTTGCTTCAAGGCTCTCCAGAGTAGGAAGTTTTAGTAAGTTGGCTTTGTCGGTCTCTGCCTCCTTTTGTTCCCATTGCTCATTAAAGTCTCTTACTGCTTTGTCAATGTCTGCCGTAGGGTCTTTTAAGGTTGCTTCAAGATTCATTACTCCCAATCGAAATTGGTTGTAACGAAAATTATCTTGTAGGGTTTTTATATTGTTATCAAGGGCAGAGGTAGCTATCGTGTCCCTCTCTTGGCCAATCTCTGTCAAGTCGGCTGCTGTGGGCTGTACAAGAGGGTAGCCGTTTCTATCTGTCTTTGGGAGCCTGTCTATGTAATCTAAAAGCTGCGCATTAGATGGAGTAATGCCTTGTCGCTTAAGAGCTGCTATAGCCTCAAATATCTTTCTGTAGATACCATTGTTAAAGTATTCTGGCCGTAAACGGCTTATAGCTGCATCTGTCATTAAGTCTGTAGAATACCATACTAAACAGGAAAGTACCTCCTTTTCCGCCTGTACGTTACTCTTAGGCTGTATTAATTCTCCGTTGTATTCTGCCATATCTTACTATCTTTATTTTCGTTATTTACTATACTCTTATTTTACGTAGTCCTGTGGGTTGAGCCTGTAGCCTCTGATACCGTTATTTTAGCTTGCTTTGCCATATGATATACTTTTGCTTGCAAATTTAATACTTTATTTCTTACTTCCATTACAAAAATAGAATATTTTTATTTTGGTAGTATAGAAAAGTTATTGTTTCTTTTACTCGCTTTATATTGCTGCCTTATTTATCCTCTCTCTGATGGTGGCTACATAGGAGTTAATCAGCTGCATCTGCTTGCTATCGTCCTTTACCTCCCTGCCTCCTATCGTTACTTTCTCCTGCGGTGGTAGCTGCTTAACTATCCAATCTAATTTAACTCCCTCCGAATACACTACTACTTTGGTGTAGCCGTTCTTACCCTCATACGGTTCTATCCGTACAGGGGTAGTACAGTTTAGTGCATTGTCTGATGCAAGAGCCAAAATTATGCTCTTGAATACCCCAGAAGAATAGGGTAGGCAAAGACTGTAAAGTTCCTCTCCGTCTCTGATGTCAATATACCATCGTGTTATGGTCTCTGCTCCAAAGGTAGAGCGTTTAGTATAGATAGCCTCTATACTGCCATCTATGTAGGAGTAGTATTTCTTGTTTGCTCCTGTACCCTGTACTACCTTACCGTGATTTATGGATAGGTAGATTTTCCGCTTTTTCTCTGTCTGTCCTAACATAGTCTATAAATTTAGTTTGTCGATGTCTTATAGCTCGTTTGAATTATTGTTAAGGCTCTGGGCTGTCCGTTGATGGTATAAAGGGCTTTGCCCCCTCTTCCTGTCTGTATTGGTTAAGGAACTTTCCCTTTAGCTGCCATCTATGCGGTGTCTCGTTAGTATCAAACCAACTGCACCATTCCTTTCCATGCCGTGTAAATATCTGGTATCTCTTCTGCATCTGCCTACTGTTTAGAAAGCCTCATCTAACATCATTTCTGGTGCCTTTTCAAGCCTAAGCTCTTCCTTGACGCTCTCCGTGTATATCTCCGAGGTTACAGGGCTGCTGTGCCTTAATACCTCCTGTACGTCTGTTATGCTGCCTCCGTGCTTTAGGATAGCTACAGCCGTGGTATGCCGTAAAGAGTGTGCCGTAAATTCTTTACCGTCCAAACCTATAGCCCTTAGTCCGTCCTTACAGATGGTGCTAATAGTCTTAGTAGTAAGCCTCCCTCCGTAATTCTGATGCGAGGTAGAAGTAAATAGAGGCTCGCCCCCTTTGGCTCCTTTTCTCGCTGCTGCCAGATAGTTTGCTATCGGGATGTAGGCCTTATCGGACAATACTACAA
>OMVH01000178.1 GCA_900314365.1 uncultured Prevotella sp.
AGCATATGTTTTACAAGGCCAAAATAGGGCTTTTTCGGGCCTTTTTAAGCGGTTTTAAGGGCTCCTGATAGGCCTATTGAATTGCAAACGCTTAATATATAAGCAGTTATAAACTATTTCTATTTTTGCGTATTTGGGAGCAAAGTAAGTCTTGCTTCAAAATATGCCCGTATTTTGGCACTTTCGCGTTCTTTTTTCTTTACAAACTTTCTTGGGACCTTTGATTTTTGATACGCTTTTTCGGACCGAAGTCAAACAAGTGTGCAATGTAATTTCAGCAACCAAACTTCCGTAAATGTGTCCCTTGCAGTCTGTGCTCTCATGGCAGACAACATACTACACCAAGCAGTAAAAATAGATTTGAATCCATCGGATTTACTTCGACACTTTCCCTTCAGGCACTAGCTAACGCTACTTATCCTCACTCAGCAGTGGATGACACACTTTTGGAACTTGAATAATATAATATGCTTACTCACGCAATATACTTGCTCAAGTAATATGCCTGCTCAAGTATGTAACGACCTGAGTTTTTGTTGACTCCTCTGAAATCTTAATAACAAAAATCACAGAAATCAACGGCCAACCAAAGGAAACAATCCTTTGTTTTCCGTACTTCTGTAACCTGTTTATAATCATTTCTTTTCATCTTCTTTTCTTTACCTCTGTTTCCCCGTCATTCCAAGGCAGAGTTTAGTCGTCCCAAACCCGTTCGGCCCATCTGAGTAATGAAATAGTCCTACAACAAAAGATAAGGAGATTGAAGGAAACCTATAGAATAGGTACGCATGCAAGGTCTTTTCTTCACTTTGAGAACACAGAACCCGAGACTGCCGGGACTTGGCCACTGAACCCGTTCGCAGGAGGCTATGGGGGAAGCATATCCGCCTCACAACCGTCTTCAGCCCCCACAAAAGCAGGAAAGCCACTAAGTTTTAAGCAAAATTTACTTTTCTCATTGTCACGAAACAAGAATTATTTTTTAACTTTGCGGCGTTTATATTGACTCAAAACCCAATACCTTTAAAGTTATTACTATGACAGAAGAAAAAAACTCGTCCCCGAATGTGATGACCAACCACTTTGAGATGAAGAAGCTCGTAGAGTTCATCGTCATTGTGGCTGCGACCATTCTTGTATGGAATCTGCCCTCAAGCTGCTTTGGCATTGATGGGCTCACTGTTGTGCAACAGCGTGTTATCGCTATCTTTGTGTTTGCCATGTTGTCGTGGCTCACCGAATGCATACCCTCATGGGCAACATCCTTGGGCATCATGACCATCATGTGCGTCACCGTCTCCAAAACTTCCTTTGCCTGCTTCCAAGGCGACAACGTGGGGACGCTTCTGAAAGCCAAGGACATCATGGCCTCCTTTGCCGACCCCATCATCATGCTTTTCCTTGCCGGCTTCATCCTCGCCATTGCAGCATCGAAGTCGGGACTCGACACACTGCTGGCGCGCAATCTCATCAAGCCCTTCGGCCACAAGAGCGAGAATGTGCTGTTAGGATTCCTGCTCATCACGGGTTTATTCTCCATGTTCATTTCCAACACGGCTACAGCCGCCCTCATGCTGACCTTCCTCACCCCCGTTTTCGCCGCTCTGCCGGCCAACGGTAAAGGCCGCATAGCCCTCACCATGAGCATTCCCATCGCTGCCAACCTCGGTGGTATGGGTACGCCTATCGGCACGCCTCCTAACATGATAGCTCTGAAATATCTCAACGACCCTGAGGGCCTGAACCTCGGCATTGACTTCGGCCACTGGATGGCCTTCATGTTCCCATTGGTCATCGTGCTGCTGTTGCTTTCCTGGCGAATCATCCTGCATTTCTTCCCCTTCACGAAGAAGACTATCGAGCTCGACATCAATGGCTACGTGCACAAGGGCTGGCGTATGTGGGTTGTCGTGGGTACTTTCATCCTCACAATCCTGCTCTGGGTTATTCCGAAGGATGTCACCGGTATCGACTCCAACACCGTGGCCATGATTCCTATGGGCATCTTCGCCGTGACGGGTGTCATCAACGCCAAGGATATGCAGGAAATCAACTGGAGTGTCATCTGGATGGTGGCTGGTGGTTTCGCCCTCGGACTCGGTATGAATGGCACCGGACTTGCCGATGCAGCCATCGAGAGCATACCATTCGGTTCGTGGAGCCCAATAGTTATCCTGCTCATCTCGGGCCTCATCTGCTACTTCCTCTCTAACTTCATCTCCAACACAGCTACGGCAGCTCTGTTGGTGCCTATCCTCGCAGTGGTCTGCAGGGGCATGGGCGACAAGCTGGGTATTCTGGGTGGCACGAGCACCATACTCATTGGTATTGCCATTGCAGCCTCCACGGCCATGTGCCTTCCCATCTCTACGCCGCCTAATGCCATCGCCTACTCCACCGGCCTCATCAAGCAGAAGGACATGCTCAAGGCTGGTCTCACCATCGGCCTGCTGTCGCTGGTCATTGGCTACGTAGTGCTCTACTTCATTGGTATCTCTCATTTCCTCGGCTAAAAAACATAAAGAGAAAGCATAGAAAACGACGAGGGGAGCAAGCCTGCACACTGTGTGCGGTGACTTGCTCCCCTTTTTCTATGGGCACCCGGAAAGGTTATCGTTCGTTGATGTAGCAGAGTGCCGCACCTATAGCCGTACAGAATTCACTGTACTTAGGTATAATGAAATGCACCTTGTAGAGTTTCTCCATAGCCGGGAAAACCTCCTTGCACTGAGGCAGAAGCGTGAGGTTACCGATGAGCACATACTCGCGGATGCCGCTGTTGAGCGAAGCCAGAATGGCGCTGGAGCCAATGGTCTGCAGCACGGTGGTAATGATTCCCTTGGCGATGTCCTCACGCGTAGCGTTGCTTTTGGCATTGCCGAAAAGGCTTGCCGTGGCGTCCTTGGGCAGCCCGGGCAGGGGATCGGGACTGATGTCTCCAATCTGCACGTCGATGTTAGCGCTGTTGCCCTGAAGAGCTAAAGCCGTTATCTGCTTCACATCCTCGGTCTTCAGCATGATGCGCGAAAGGCCCATCAGCGTGCCGCCACCGAGCCCGATACCGCCGATGTGGCGTATGTCGTCGCCATTGCACTGCACAAGACTCGTGCCCGTGCCCATACTGACAACAATCATGTCGGTAAGGTCGGTCTCGTAACGCGCACCTAAACCGTCGGCTATGAACTCTTCCGCCTTACCCGTAGGGAGTCCGAATACAGGTGAATCAATGTAGGCAGCCCCCACACCCGTTATCATTACCCGTTCCACATCGTCCAAAGAGACATCATTATCGTGGAGATATTTGCCGAAAGCACCATAGAGCGAGGTCACAGGATCGGTGGCCGTAATGCGGATAGGCGACTCCACAATGCCTCTGTCGTTGATTCCTACTATCTTCGTGGTACTGATACCCACGTCTATTCCTACTACTACTGACATATTCTCATTTATTTTTTACCTGCAAATTTACATGTTTTCAGTTGTTTACCCTATGATTCCGACATATATTTCGTAACTTCGCAGGAAAATAAAGCAAAGTAGATGGAAAGTAAAGCAAAAAGAGTGGTCGCAGCCGTTATCAAGCAGGGCGACAAGTATCTATGTATGCAACGCTGCCGTAAGGGACCGGGCTACATTACCGAACACTGGGAATTCCCAGGAGGGAAAGTGGAGGAAGGCGAGAGCGACCACGAAGCACTCATCCGCGAAATAAAAGAAGAAATGGACTGGGACGTGTATGTGGGCCGCAAGTTGGGCACAGTTTATCAGCAGTATCCCGACTTCAGCATCTCGCTAACAGCCTATCTCTGCAAAGGTGGCGACGGGGAATTCAAGATGCTTGAACACCTCGACAGCAAATGGCTGACGAAAGAAGAACTGCCCTCGCTCAACTGGACGGAGGCCGACCGTAAGCTGCTCGACTTGCTCTGATGCTGGCAGGCACCGCCTCTGTTCAAAGAGTAACAGCGGGCAGAGTGTTCAGCGGTAGATGAAGTAATGGCCGTCGGTGCCCTGACAGAACTGCCGGGTGAGCTCAAGGACATACTCGGCATTGGCCCTCACCTGCTCCTCATTGCCGTCGTAGCCGTTTATCAACACTACCAAGTGGGTTGTACGAAGGTCAATTTTCGTGCGCTCATTGTCAGAAGTGGGCGTTCCCACTCCACCCTTGGCATCGCGATAGACCGGAAGTCCCTTGATGTTGATGTTTCCGCGGCCAATGCCCTCGTAGGGCTCACCCTCACGGCCAATACCCAATATCAGCTTGTCGCCCACAAACGTGTCGGCATCGAAGCCACCAATGCTATATCCAAAACGAATGCTTGCCAGGTTGACGAGGTCGACAAGTGTATTGATTTGATAGAGTTCCTTTCCTTGCAGCATGCGGCGAATCAGGGCCTCTGCGGCGGGCCGGTAGCGCGACGGATCCTTTCCGCATGCACGGTAGACTCGCCGTGTAGCTGCAATGCCACTCATGTCCTTCAATGTTTCCGTGGTCAAAGTCTGCCTGTAGTGTTCACCAAAGGCGTCAATTTCTTTCCAGAGCGCTTCGCTGTAGGCACTGTTCACCACACTCACGTCTACGCATCCGCCCACAAACGAAGGGCAGACAGCCTCAATCTCATCTGATACTTCTATTTTCATATTACTTCCTTCAGCACTGCGACTCCACACCGCAGTCCCAACTTTCATGCGACAAAGGTAGCAACATTATAGCAGAAAAGTCTAAAAAAGCACTGCTTTTTATCGGCCTTTATCAGAATTATTTCCTATTTTTGCAAAACAGCAAAAGCCTCTTCCCCACCCTCTCCGAGGCTTGGAAGAAGCTTATATAATATAATAAGGTATGGACAAAATACAGGAGATGCAACTGCTGGTTGACCGTCTCAACCAGGCTTCAGACGCCTACTACAACGGGCGTGGCGAGATAATGACAGACTATGAATGGGATGCGGGCTTCGACCGGCTCAAGCAATTGGAGGCGGAGACCGGCGAGGTGCTTCCCGGGAGCCCCACGAACAAAGTCAGCGAAGACAACATTGCAGGGCAGAAGGAAGCCCACGAGTACCCGGCTCTCTCGTTGGCCAAGACCAAGAAGGTGAGCGATTTGGCCAAATGGGCTGAGATGCGGCCAATATGGCTGTCATGGAAACTCGACGGTCTGACTTTGGTAGTGACTTTCGACGGAGGAAATCTGACGAAGGTCGTTACGCGCGGCAACGGTCACATTGGCACAAACATCACCCATCTCGCCCGTGCCATTGAGGGCATTCCTCAGCACATTAAGAGCGACGGCCACGTAGTGGTGCGCGGTGAAGCCGTTATCTCCTACGCCGACTTTGAGCGTTTCAACATGGAGTCCGACGGCGAATATGCCAATCCGCGCAATCTCGCTTCGGGCTCACTCACGCTCAAGGACCCCGAGGAGGTCAGCCAGCGCCACATCCGCTGGATTCCCTTCACACTCGTCCACACCGACGACGACATTCCTTCATGGGGGCGCCGTATGGACTGGCTCCAGGAGATGGGACTGCAGACCGTGGAGCACGAACTCATCGAAAAGCCCACAGAGGCCAACATACAGGCCGTCGTGGACAAATGGACCCAAAGGGTCACCGACGGCAATAACCCTTATCCCGTTGACGGACTCGTGATTACCTACGACGATACAGTCTACGCAGCCTCTGGCTCTGTAACGGGGCACCATGCCACGCGCGCCGGTTTTGCCTTCAAATGGCAGGATGAAAGTGCTGAGACCGAACTTGATCACGTGGAATGGTCGTGCGCTGCATCAACCATCTCACCCGTAGCCGTATTCAATCCTGTAGAACTTGAAGGCACCACCGTGAAACGGGCATCACTCTGCAACATCAGCGAGTGTGAGCGACTGGGCATTGGCAGTAAGGGCACCGTCATCTCGGTCATCAAGGCCAACAAGATTATTCCGAAGGTCATCAAGGTGGTGCACAGCGTTGGCACACTCACTGTTCCCACTCACTGTCCCGTATGCAATGCGCCCACAGAGATAAAGAAGAGTCCTGCCAGTGGCACACTGACCCTCCACTGCACCAATCCCGAATGTCCGGCTAAGCAGCTCAAGAAGTTCGCCCGCTTCGTGTCGAAGGAAGGCCTTGACATCGACGGAATCTCGGAACAGACACTTTCTAAGTTTATTAATCTTGGATGGATAAGCAATTTCGCCGACATCTACAGCATCGCGAGCCATGCTCAGGAGCTCGCTGTCATGGACGGATTCGGGCGCAAATCGGTGACTAACCTTTTGCAGTCGGTAGAGCGCTCGAAACAGGCCGACGCGCGCCATCTGCTCTATGCCCTAAGCATTCCGCTCTGCGGCGTCGACGTGTGCAAACGTCTGCTTGCCCACTATCCTCTCAACGACTTAGTGACCGAGGCTGCCTCAACCGACGACCCTGGCCACTTTGCCGTTCTTCCGGGCATAGGCCCCGAGAAGTCAGCTCAAGTAGTGAAATGGTTCCACGACAGCCGCAACAAAGCTGTCACCGACCGCCTGCTTGACATTCTCAGCCTCACGCAGGAAGCTGCTCAGCCATCGGGAGCAGCCTGCCAGGGCCTCACCTTCGTCATCACGGGCGACGTGCACCACTACAAGAACCGTAACGAACTGAAGGCCTACATAGAGTCGCAGGGCGGCAAGGTGACGGGAAGCGTCAGCAAGTCGACCAATTACCTTATAAACAACGATATACAGTCAACATCGGGCAAGAATCGCAAGGCCCAGGAGCTGCAAATTCCCATCATCTCGGAAGACGAGTTCATCAGCCGTTTCGCCAGCGAGGCTTAGTCCCGCTGGCTTCTACAGCGCCCTGCCTGCCATCAGAAGGTCCATTTAGCCGCGATGGTGGGTATGGCGTAGAACTTGTTGTGCTGGCCTTTCGTGTTCCACACAAAGTTGTTGCTTATCTCCACCTCCGAGCCGACACTGAGGTTCACTCCCTCCCATCCACGCAGGGTGTTGAAGTTGTACCAGAACTGAGGTTCGCTGAGCAGTATCCATTTACCGCTGACATTCGGGTCATACCAAAGGTCACAGAAACCGCTGAATGTGAGCGCTTTGCCTGCAAAGTTTAAGCCCCACACCTCAGTGAGCTGAAAACTGTTGAAAGGGCGCGCGTTGTAATGACGGCTCTTGAAATAGTACTTGTACATAGCCTGTACGGAAAACGTACGCGAGAAGTCTTTGCTATGCCAGTTCCAGGCGCCTCCCAAGAGGGCTGCATGCTGGAAGCGGGTGGCTGTCCACAGCTCCTCATCGCTGCTCAGACCGCCGTTGTACTCCACATGGAAAGCCCATTGCTTATTACGCGTGACGTTGAACTCGCGCGAGATTTCCCAGTAGGCTCCCGCCACTCCGTCGCGCTGATAGTCGATATCCGTGAACATGTAGGTGCTGCCCCACTTGTCGGGCTTGAACATTTCAACGGTGGTGGTCACTGACGGCCGCTTCGAGAGGTCATCCCAAAGTGAGTGGCCGAGGTCGTAATGTAGCTGCACGTTCTGTGCTCCTGCCGTCATGGTTGCGGCAAGAAAGGCTGCAAGGGCAAATGCTTTCTTCATAGATGTTTTAATGTAAGCTTGATAGATAATTTGCAAAGATAGGTTAAATTAGCGGTAATACAAAGCTCCGGCGTTTGTTTTTTCACTTTTCCTGCTCCAGTTACCCATAAAGGAGTGTTTTCGTATCAAAAAACAAAGTTTTCCATTGCACGCTCTCCTATTTGGCACTCTACTTGCCCCGAAAACCAAGAGCAGAGTCACAGATGCTTTACAACACAGAAAGCTTCGTAGTACGCGCATAACTTCAACTTACTTAATTGTCGGCTGCCTGTACACTAAAACTAAAGTTTGCTTCGTAAAGGTAGCACGCCAGTAAGACGGTCGCCTAATAATCATTGCCAGTACTTCTTAACAAGTACTCCAGTATTGAAGGACTAATACTCCAGTACTGTAGGAGAATTACCCCAGTACTTTCGTTGCAGTACTCAGCCTAAGGTGTAGTTTAACGCTTTTGGTTGACTACTTTGAGTCTTATTTTTAATGTTGGTTGACCCAGTTAAAACATTATTTTTATATTTGGTTGATACGTAGTTTCATTTGGCTGACTTATGTTTGATCAAATATCTGAGGGTTGTTCGACCGTTACAATGCGTTTTACAGAATACTTTCCTCCGCTTTCGAGGCATGAGGGTGAGCGGGGAATGAAGGTTGTGTACCCAGGGTTGCGCCTCGCTTAAACGGGTTACCTGCACTCCGTCAAAATGCTCCGGCCTCTCCGAAGCAGGGAGCTACTTGCTTGGAACGCATGCCCAAGGATCACGCCACCAAGTATTATCACAGAATGTTACAACAAAAGCACACACGAGAGGAATGACGGAAATGAAACCAACAACCCTGTCATCGCTGACAAATATTAAAAGAAAGAGCCGTAGTAAAAAGACAAAAAGTTATTGATAAATGAACTTCTTTCATGAAAAAGTAGTAACTTTGAAGCGATATACCGTGAGTGGAGAAAGAGCTCCGGCATATCTTTGCGAGAGAAAACAAAAAGAACAATATAAATGCACTTCAAATGGAATTATCAACCACCCACACCCTCAGAGGAGAAAGAAGCTCGGGCGCTTAGCGAGAAGCTGAGCATGAGCCCCATCCTGTGCCAGTTGCTGATGCGCCGTGGCATCACGACAGAGTCAGCAGCCAAGCGTTTTTTCCGCCCGCAACTGTCGGACCTCATCAACCCCTTCCTCATGAAGGACATGGACCTTGCTGTGGACAGGCTCAACGACGCTATGGGAAGAAAAGAGAGAATACTCGTTTATGGCGACTACGACGTCGACGGTTGTACGGCCGTGGCGCTGGTCTACAAGTTCCTTCTCAACTTCTATTCCAATATCGACTACTACATCCCCGACCGCTACGACGAAGGCTACGGGGTGAGCAAGAAAGGAATAGAATACGCACAGGAGACCGGTGTGAAACTCATTATCATCCTTGACTGCGGTATCAAAGCCGTCAAGGAGATAGCCTATGCCAAGAGCTTAGGCATAGACTTCATTATCTGCGACCATCATGTCCCCGACGATGTGATGCCCGAGGCCGTGGCCATTCTCAATCCCAAGCGGCCCGACGACAGCTATCCCTTCAAGCATCTGTGCGGCTGTGGCGTGGGCTTTAAGTTCATGCAGGCTTTTGCCAAAAACAACAACATATCGTTCTCGCGCCTCGTTCCACTGCTCGATTTCTGCGCTGTGAGCATCGCCGCCGACCTCGTTCCCGTAATTGACGAGAACCGCATCCTGGCCTACCACGGCCTGCGACAGCTTAACCTCAATCCCAGCGTAGGCCTGAAGTCAATCATCGACATTTGCGGGCTTTCCAACCGCACCATCTCCATGAGCGACATCATATTCAAGATAGGCCCCCGCATCAATGCATCGGGACGCATGGAGAACGGCAAGGAGAGCGTCGACCTGCTTGTGGAGCGCAACTATGGCAAGGCCATCAGACAGGCCCAGCACATCGACAAATACAACGAGAAGCGCAAGGACATCGACAAGCAGATGACCGAAGAGGCCAACAACATCGTGGCCCGGCTGGAAAGCCAAAAGCATCACTCCTCCATTGTGCTCTACGACGAGCACTGGAAGAAGGGGGTCATCGGCATTGTGGCCTCAAGGCTGACGGAAATCTACTTCCGCCCCACCGTGGTGCTCACACGGGAGGGCGACTATGCCACAGGGTCGGCACGCAGCGTCACGGGCTTCGATGTCTATTCGGCCATCAAATCGTGCAAGGACCTCCTCGTCAACTTCGGAGGCCATACCTACGCCGTAGGACTCACGCTGCGATGGGACGACATCCCGGAATTCAGGCGCCGCTTCCAGCATTACGTCGAGGAGCATATCGCACCCGAACAGACGGAGGCCGCCCTGCACATCGATGCCATCATCGACTTCAAGGACATCACGCGCAAGCTGCACAACGACCTCAAGCGCTTCGCACCTTACGGACCGGGCAACACAAAGCCTCTCTTCTGCACCATGAATGTCTACGACTACGGCACGAGCAAAGTGGTGGGACGCGAGCAGGAGCACATCAAGCTCGAGCTTGTCGACTCCAAATCGAGCAATGTCGTCAATGGCATCGCCTTCGGACAGAGCGCTTCGGCACGATACATCAAGTCGAAACGCAGCTTCGACATCGCATACACCATAGAGGACAACGTGTTCAAGCATGGCGACGTGCAACTCCAAATAGAAGACATCAGACCCTCGGAGAACGAGAATGGATAGCGACCGCTTCGTTGACATCCTGCGCCAGTACTGGGGCTATCCCGGCTTCCGCGGCATACAGCGACAGATAATCGACAGCATAGCGGCCGGTCGTGACACGCTCGGACTCATGCCTACCGGCGGCGGAAAGAGCATCACCTTCCAGGTGCCGGCGCTTGCTGCCGGAGGCGTGTGTATTGTCATCACACCGCTCATCGCACTGATGAAGGACCAGGTGATTCATCTCAGACAGCGCGGCATCAAGGCTGCTGCCATCTACTCGGGTATGACTCATCGCGAAATCCTCACTACACTTGAGAACGCTGTCTACGGAGGAGTGACCCTGCTCTACGTCTCACCCGAACGACTGCAGACGGAGATATTCCGCGTGAAACTCAGCCACATGAATGTGAGCTTTATTACTGTGGACGAAGCTCACTGCATCAGTCAGTGGGGCTACGACTTTCGACCTTCTTACCTTCACATCACCGACATTAGGGCTCTGAAGCCCGACGCACCCATCCTTGCTCTTACGGCAACGGCCACACCAGAGGTTGTGGACGACATTCAGGACAAACTGCAGTTTCGCGAACGCAATGTCTTCCGCATGAGCTTCGAACGGAAGAACCTCTCCTATGTCGTCAGGGACACAGCCGACAAGGACAGTGAGGCTCTGCATATTCTACGGTCGGTTCCCGGCAGTGCCATTATCTACGTGCGAAGCCGGAAGAAGACCGGCGAAACCGCTCGAATGCTGACGGCCGAGGGTATCACGGCAGCAGCCTATCATGCAGGACTGGAACGGTCGACAAAAGACCTTATCCAGAAATCGTGGCTGTCGGGAGAGACGCGCGTCATCGTAGCTACCAACGCATTCGGAATGGGTATCGACAAGCCCGACGTGCGTACGGTCATCCACACCGACTGCCCCGACTCCATAGAGGCTTATTTCCAAGAAGCCGGACGTGCCGGACGCGACGGCAACAGGGCCTACGCCGTACTGCTCTACAACGGACACGACACGAGGGTGCTGCTGCGGCGCATTCCTCAAACCTTCCCTCCCAAGGAGTTCATACGCCAGGTCTACGACGAACTGGCCTATTTCTTCCAAGTGGGTGTCGACAGTGGCTGCGGTCACTCGTTCCTCTTCGACATCGATCGCTTCTGCCGCACCTACCGCCACTATCCTGTCCCCACCGATTCAGCCCTGCGCATACTCGCCCGCGCAGGTTACATCGACTACGAGACCGATCCCGATGACAGCACGCGCGTGATGTTCACGCTCGAACGCTACCAGCTTTACTCCCTCGACACTACGCCACGCGAGGACAGGGTCATGACGGCCTTGCTCCGCACCTACGGAGGACTCTTCACTGATTATGCCTACATCGATATGTCGTTGGTAGCACGTGAGGCCGGACTTACCAACGAGGAGACCTACCTCACGCTGAAGGGGCTTTCCCACAAGCATATCCTGAACTTCATCCCGCAACGAAGCACGCCGCTCATCACGTACACCATGAACAGAATCGACTCCGCACGGGTCGTCATCCCGCCGGAAGTCTACGAAAAGCGGAAGGAACAATACGAGAGGCGCGTCGACGCGATGATACGCTACGCGACGAGCAACGACATCTGCCGAAGCAAACAACTGCTCAACTACTTTGGAGAGGTGACCCGTCATGACTGCGGAATCTGCGATGTGTGCCTTGAAACCAGCCACGGCGAAAGCAGTAAGGAGCAGGCTGAGCGCTGCCGCAAAGCCATAATGGAACTCCTTTCCGACGGCCGTCCCCATTCGTTAGAAGAGGTGCGGCGCCTCGACCTGCCCACTACCGTCATGGAACAGACACTCCGCAGCCTGCTCACTGAGGAAATCATTGAGCCCGACGGTGGTTATGCCGTCAGACTCAGCAAGGACTGAGCGCCCACAACAGCAAAGCCCCCGCGGCATAG
>OMVH01000184.1 GCA_900314365.1 uncultured Prevotella sp.
TTGACATGTGCAAGTATTTAAGCGATTTATTTGCAACATATTAAATAAAATTCGAGATTCTTTTTGAAGAAAATAACCCGACTATATATAAGTTGCTTAGACAATAAAATGCTGTATATTAATGCGCGTTTTCCCTGAGCAAAGCCCGGGGATACTTGGTCAAACAATTGTTAGACGAATGGACAACAATTGTTAGACGAATAGACAACAATTGTTAGACGAATAGACAACAATTGTTAGACGAATGGACAACAATTGTTAGACGAATGGACAACATGTAGTTTAACGCTTTTGGTTGACTACTTTAAGCCTTATTTTTAATGAGGGTTGACCCGGTTGAACTTTATTTTTATAATTGGTTGATATATCTGCTAATGTTATCGCAATGGTAACACAACAGTAGGACTATAGCCATACATCCATGCCAATGCTCCTGAACGGCACTCAGCTTTGTAATCAAACTACTTCGGTATTTCATGAATAGTTCAAAAGTGACAACAAACAAGCACTTCTGTAAACAACTTTAATGTTTCTTATTATTATTTACACCAACAGGTTGGTCACTTTACATTCTTTATAGTATCTTTGCGTCAACAAAAACATAACTAACAGATGTAATACTAAAAACCAAAAGTTTATGAAAAAGAAACTTTTACTCATCTGCCTCGGCTTTATAGGCTCGATGGGGCTTTTCGCACAAAGCTCACCCTACACAGGGTCGGTACTTGCTGAAGGCGATTACTACCTCTACAACGTAGAGACAGGCAAATTCATCCAGGGTTTGGACCCTGACAACGCACCCAGCGAACAGGCTTGGAGCACAGGTGCCGGCTTAGGCGAAGTGGGATTCGACTTCACTCTCTCCAAGGTAGAGGGACAACCCGACAACAACTACAAGCTCAATGCAAAGTTCAGCAACACCAACTGCTTCGGCTATGGCCTCGGCGACGGCGGAGTGCTCTACCTCGATGCCGCTATCGGTGGCAATGCCTACTGGACCTTCACAAAGGTGGACGGCGTGAGCAACGGGTACGAAATCAGCTATGAGGATGCCACGGGTACAAGCTACGTTCTCGGTGCTGACGCAGGTGGCAACTACGTCACCAACACTGGCGAGGCCGGTAAAACCACGTGGCAGCTCGTGACCACCGCAGAGCGCCTGAAGTATGTCCAGGAGCACGCCTCAGCCACGAATCCTATCGACGTGACGTTCCTCCTGGGCAACTACAACTTCACCAACAATGCCAACAAGCACAATCTCTGGGTGGAGACTACCGATGCCGACGGACACGACTGGAGCGACGCCTACCATACCTCGCGCGTCCACGCTCTGTGGAAGAGCGGCAACACCAGTGTCACCTTCACTGTGGCCAATGTGCTCAACGGCACCTATCAGTACACCTTCCAAGGCTGCTACAGATGCACCGACCGCGCCTCACTTGGCAATCTCGTCAAAGCCGGGAAGGAGAACTTAGCCGCTCAATATTTCATCGGCAACACAACTGACACCGTGATGTCTATTCTCAAAGAAGCTAAGACCGAGCAGATGCAAGGCACCTGGGAGAAAGCCTATGAGAACACTCCTTATTATGCACCCGACAACATCGCTTGCTGGAGCCGCCTTTTCGGGGCCGAACCGGCTGCCTACACCAACAAGCCCATCTTTGGCTACATCACCGACGGGAATCTTGTTTGCGGTGTAAGGAAATACAAGAATAAGGGCGAAGGCGACTGGCTCATCATGAAGTCGTTCCGACTGAAGTATTTAGGCAGCAACATCGACGTAAATGCGCTGAAAGCCCAGCTGAAGACCCTTATCGACAAAGTCGACAATATGACGGGCGGAAAGACCAACTTCCTTGTGAAGCTCTACAATCAGGCCGTGGATGCCTACAGAAGCTCCAACGATCCCGCCACCATCAACGACTTAATCAAAAAACTCGAGAACGCAATCAGCGAGAACAACTCCGTGCTTCCCGACTTCAACAACTTCGCTGCCGTGGTGAAGCTGGCACAGGCTGACGGCGTCTCGGCCAATATCATCAACGCTGCTCAAGAGAAATACGACAACGCCACGAAGGCTTCCGACATCAGCGAAGCTATTAAGTCGGTGCGCGTAGCCCGCAAGCTCGTCCACGCTGAACGAGACCTTCACACCTATGCTGGTCATGAGGTAGAGGCCGGACAGGAGTACTATCTGCTCAATGTGGGCCAGAAGCGCTACTTCCTCGGTGGCGGCGCATGGGGCACGCACGCCTCGGTGGGCTATCCCGGTATCCCCGTGAAGTTCGAAGCTACGACCACTGAAGGAGCTTATCGCATCGACTGCATCGCCCAAAACGGAAACGGCGAGCACTACCTGAACTATGGCGGCTTCGTCGACACTGCTTCGGGCGATACTTGGAAACTCGTCAGCAAGGGTGACGGCAAGTACAGCATCGTGCGCACAACGAACAACAATATGATGCTCGGCTTCGAAAAGGGAAGCGAATACAATGTGCAGACCGACGTATCGCCTGACAACACCAACGAGGCTCTCAAGTCGGGACCGGACGACGCTGACAACCAGTGGATACTGGTCACTCAGGCCGACCGCGAGGCTCTGCTCGCAACAGCCAACAAGAAGGCTCCTGTAGACTGCTCTTACCTGATTCAGAACCCGAACTTCCTGCAACGTCAGCCCATTGACAAGTGGACCTTAGATGCCACACCTTCCACGATATCCTCTACCACGGAATACAATGCAGGCATATGGGGCCGCGGCGGCAACCACGAAGACTTCGCGCTTGAGGGCTGGAACACATCAAGCAGCAGCTTCTCAACCAACATCACCGGCCTGAAGGCCGGCTACTACACCGTCGGCGTGCAGGGATTCTACCGCGACGGAAGCTATGGGCGTCAGGATTCCATCGCTGCCGAAGGTGGCGAGCTGGTGAGAAACGCTATCCTCTGGGCTACTCCAAGCGTAGGCAAGGACGCTCAGCTGCCCAACATCATGGAGGAAAAGGACAAGGCTCCCGGAGAGGGTACCATCGGTCTGGCCGGAGAGACACCCTACTGGATTAACAATGCCTGCCTCTACTTCAGGAACGGTCTCTACAAGACCCATGTCATCGCAAAGGTTGCAAGCGACGGAGCTCTCAGCATCGGCGTTGACAAGGATCAGCAGTTCCACGAGCAAGACTGGGTGGTGGTCGACAACTTCCGCCTGATGTACTGGGGTACTGAAGCTATCACAGAAGATGATGTCAACAACGTGCTCACAGGTATCAACGAGGTGAACACCAACGCCAAGAAGGTTGACAACGATGCCTACTACACCATCGAGGGTATCCGAGTCAACGCTCCGACACGTCCCGGACTCTACATCCACAATGGAAAGAAGTATATTAAGAAATAAGGCTAAAGCCTAAGAGACTCTAAGGAAGGCTGCCAGGTTCATCCCCCGGCAGCCTTCTTTCGGTTGATAATAACTCTGAGTATTCGGAATAATCTGAATAATCTGAGTATTCTGAGTAATCTGAATATTCTGAGTAATCTAAGTAATCAGAGCACTCAGATTACTGCACTCAAAAATGCAAAGAAAAACTACGGTTTTCTTTGATATTTCTCTCATTTGCACTATCTTTGCAAAGACTATCAATCGGTCATCAACCTAAAACTAAAGAGATGAAATCATTCAAGCCCCTCATCATGGCAACACTGCTTGCTGTCTGTTCCCTATCCGTTCAGGCACAAACAGCCCTGGACTTTGAGCCCTACAAGCACTCTGCACTGCGGATGCCCTCGGTGCCGCTGTTGCTCAACGACCCCTATTTCTCCATCTGGTCACCATCCAACACGCTCAACGGAAGCGTCACAACCCATTGGAGCAATGCTGCCAAGCCGCTCGACGGCATACTCAGAGTCGACGGCACTGCCTATCGCTTCATGGGCAGAGAACCGGAGACCATACTGAAGCCCATAGCTCCGCTGGCCACTGAAGAAGACTGGTGGGGAAGGGTGACCCACACCACACCGACGGGCAACTGGACAGCAACCGGTTTCGACGACAGCAATTGGAGCTACCAACAAGCCGCATGGGGCTCAGCCAATGAATATCCAGCGGTACATAACTCATGGACGGCCACCAACTCTGATATATATATAAGGAGAACGGTAAGCCTGACGGCAGAGCAAATAGCTAAGGAGCTGTGGATAGAGTTCTCCCACGACGACGTTTTCGAACTTTATGTAAATGGAAAGAAAATTGTCGATACTGGAGAAACATGGCGGCAGGGCGAGACGACAAAACTGTCGGACGAAGTGAAGGCGCTCCTAAAAGTGGGCGACAACGTCATCGCAGCACACTGCCATAACACTACCGGAGGAGCTTATGCCGACTTCGGACTTTACGAGAATGTCATCTCAAAGGACACAAAAGTGCAGTATGCCACACAGACTGGTGTCAGTGTATTGGCTACGAGTACCTACTACACCTTTAAGTGTGGAAGCATGGACCTCGACCTCGTCTTCACTGCTCCTATGCTGCCCAATGATCTTGATCAGCTGTCGACTCCCATTAACTACATCTCCTACCAGGTGAAATCCAACGACGGCAAAGACCACGATGTACAGCTCTATCTGGCCACGACACCAGAGATGTCCGTCAACGAATCTTCTCAACCCACTCTGTCGTCGGTAATTACGGAGAATGGAGTAAGCTATATCAAATCAGGAACCACAAGTCAGAACATTCTCGGCCGCAAAGGAGACCTCATCTGCATAGACTGGGGCTATCTCTACATTCCGGCCATCAACGGCAACGTCAGTATCGCCTCTGCCGCTACGATGGAGAAGGACTTTGTCGCCACTGGAAAACTAACGACCTATGGGGGAGCCATCAGCTCGAAGAACGCCTACTCCATGCCTACACTGGCCTACAGCCACGACTTCGGCACAACGAGCAAGGCTTCAAGCTTTGCCATGATTGGCTATGACGAGGTGTATGACATCCAGTACATGCAAACCAACTATAAAGGTTACTGGGCGCGCAACGGCAAGACCATCTTTAAGGCCTTCGAGGATATGCGCGACAACTATGAAAACATCATGGCCCGCTGCCGCCAGCTCGACAAGACCATCTACGACGATGCCTTGGCAGTGGGCAACGAGAAATACGCCGAAATGCTGTCAGGCACTTACCGTCACGTCATAGCTGCACACAAGCTGTTCCAGGACAGTGACGGCCGACTGATGTTCTTCTCCAAGGAAAACAACTCCAACGGTTGCGTCAATACCGTGGACCTCACCTACCCCTCGGCCCCTCTGTTCCTTCTTTATAATCCCACCCTTCTCAAAGGAATGATGAACAGCATCCTTGAGTACGTGCACACAGGAAAATGGACGAAGTCGTTTGCGCCCCACGACCTGGGTACCTACCCCATCGCCAACGGACAGGTCTACGGCGGCGACATGCCCATCGAGGAAACAGGCAACATGCTCACCTTGGCTGCAACGCTCTGCATGACTGACAGCAGTACGACGTGGGTAGATCCCTACTGGGGCATTCTCTCGAGGTGGGCTCGCTATCTGTCCAACAACGGGCAGGACCCGGGAGAGCAACTCTGCACCGACGACTTCGCCGGACACTGGGCCCACAACGCCAACCTCTCCATCAAAGCCATCATGGGTGTTGCCGGATATGCACTCATGGCAAAGATAAAGGGTGACGACGACACCTACGAGAAATACATGCAGAAAGCTCAGGCCATGGCAAGCATTTGGGAAACAAGTGCACGCGACGGTGACCATTACAAATTGGCTTTTGACCGTGGCGGCACATGGAGTCAGAAATACAACCTGGTATGGGACAAACTTTGGAACACCCACCTCTTCCCCAAACAAGTCATGAAGAGGGAGATAAACTACTACCTCACCAAGCAGAATAAGTACGGACTGCCTCTCGACAGCCGTCAGACCTACACCAAGGCTGACTGGATACTTTGGACTGCTGCAATGGCACCGGACAAGGAAACTTTCCTGAAGTTCTCCGACCCTGTCTACGACTTTGTCAACGAAACCAACAGCCGTGTACCCTTCAGCGACTGGTATCAGACCATAAGCGGCGACATGGTGGCCTTCAGGGCCAGAAGTGTCCTGGGCGGCCTCTGGATGCGAATACTCATGGAGCGTATGCTGGCCTCAGCGCCCGAGAACCCTGAATGGGCACTGCAGGGAAACCGACTGAAGACGAAGTGGGCTTACATGGTAGACCCCGCAAATCCGCTTCCTGAATACCCACGGCCTACGATGGCACGCAGCGATTGGATGAACCTCAACGGACTTTGGGACTACACCGTCACCAAGACCACAAGTACGCAACCGTCGGACTACACCGGGAAGATTCTCGTGCCCTTCCCCATCGAGTCCAGTCTTTCGGGCGTGATGCAGCCTTTGGAACAAGACGAAGCCATCTGGTACAAGAAGGAGTTCACTGTCCCCGAGGCATGGAGCGGAAAGCAAGTGCGACTGAACTTCGGAGCCGTCGACTATCAAGCTACCGTTTACCTCAACGGGCGAACAGTAACTACCCATAAGGGCGGCTACACCTCTTTCAGCGTCGACATCACTTCGCGCCTTCGTACGGGCACCAACACGCTCGTGGTGAAAGTTGTAGACCCGAGCAATGATGCTACGCAACCCTTAGGAAAGCAGCGTTATAATCCCGGTGGCATGGGCAGCATATGGTACACCACTTGCTCTGGCATCTGGCAAACTGTGTGGCTCGAGCCGGTGGATGAGAAATACGTCTTCGACCTGAAGACTACGCCCGATGTCGACAACAACTCCTTCACTTTCAACATAGGTCTCAACGGAGCCACTGCTAACTCCAACGTAAGGATTCAACTGAAAGACGGCGACGAAGTAGTAGCCGAGACGACAACGACTGCCCAGGAGAACACAGTCGTCAAACTGCCGGTGAATTCGCCCAAACTTTGGAGCCCCGACAGTCCGTTCCTCTACGGAGTAGATATCAGCTACACCACTGACGGCAAAGTGACCGACCACGTGACCAGCTATGCCGCCCTTCGCAAGATTGGTTACCAAAAGGACCAAGACGGCTACTGGCGACTCACGCTGAACAATAAGCCACTCTTCCAGCTTGGCCTCCTCGACCAAGGCTATTGGCCCGACGGCATCTACACCGCGCCCACCGAAGAAGCTCTACGCTATGACATTGAGATGACCAAAGAGTTAGGCTTCAACATGATAAGAAAGCACATGAAGGTGGAGCCCGCCCGCTGGTATGCCCTTTGCGACAGCCTCGGTGTACTTGTCTGGCAGGATATGCCGGCCTTAGGACCTTCGAACATGGGCGGATGGAACCCCACCAGCTGGTGGACGGGCAGCGACGGCTCGCACGATGCCTCTGTGGAGAGTGCCTTTAAGACCGAATGGACCGACATCATCAATCAGCACTACAACAACCCGTCCATTGTGGTGTGGACGCCCTTCAATGAGTCATGGGGACAGTTCAAGACTCCAGAGATTGTGGAGCTCACCGTGGCCACAGACCCGACACGGCTCGTAGACCCCGCAAGCGGCGGCAATCATTATAAGACCGGCGATTTCCTCGACCTGCACGACTACAGCCGTCCGCCTTCGATCTTCCTCAACGACCCCGATGCTCCTGTCGTGCTCGGCGAGTATGGCGGTCTGGGCAGACACATCAGCGACCATCGCTGGCTTGAAACCGATGCCACCACTTACGTAAACTTCGACTCCGAAAAAGCCATTACGGATGCCTATCAAAGCATCACGAGTAAGGTGCTGGAGTTAGCCAAGGGTACCACTCTCAGCAACGGAACGAAGGCTGCCTTTGCTGCTGCCGTCTACACTCAGACTACCGACGTTGAAACCGAGGTGAATGGAATGATGACCTACGACCGGGCTGTACTGAAGCTGAACAAAGACAGCGTCAGAACTCTGAACTATAAGCTCACTCATCTTTTCGATACCGGCAGCACGGGTATTGCCACAGTGAATGACAATACGAAAGACGGAAAGGAAGAATACTACAACGTGATGGGCATGAAGATTCCCGCACCGACAGACGGTATCTACATAGTGAGACAACGCAACGGACAAGTACGGAAAATAGTAAGGCGACAGCGCTGACACCGCACGATGGCAGGCTTCAGCTCACCATTGAAGCAGACGAGAGTATCAAACAAGAATCAAAATGCGCCCGCAGGAAGCAGAGGCTCTGCTACCCACGGGCGCATTTTATATTTCCCCTTTTTCCCGACTTCGTCACTTTTTTGTTGAGATAAAATACTATTATTGATAATCAGC
>OMVH01000186.1 GCA_900314365.1 uncultured Prevotella sp.
TTTCCGTATCAAAAATCAAAGTTTTCCATTGCACACTCTCTCCATTTGAAGCTCATCTGCCTCGACAAAAATCGGTATCCATCAGCGTCACACTACCACTCAGAAAGAGCATAAGCGCTTGCGGAACTTGAATATAAGGGTTCACTTAAAAAAGTTCGGAAATCACGATTTCTGGCTTCGTAACTGATTGATAACCAAAGGTCGATTTTTGTAAAAATGAATTTATCAAGTGGACTCATTATATTATATATAATAATGTACGAGAGAATCAAAAAAAGTGGGACGCCCTTAATGTGATTAATGTGATTGTGATTTCTCGTTTTGACTTTACGGTTCCGGCAGGATTGGCTTTGAGCTACAAGGACGTGGTATTTGATGCGCGCTGTCTGTGTAACGTTGCAGGCTTCGTCAGTGCCACCGTCCGACAATCCTCACGCGGGCATTGCGCGACAAATCGCCGGGATTACTGCCGTCGGCACCTTCGGGAACTGCGAGATGCTGACTGGCGTAGTACTCCCTCCAGTAGGGCAGAATCCGACCGGAACGGTCGTGGAACGACATGGGGATGGGCTGAAAGACCAGACGACCATCGCGGTCGACAAAGCTTTTCTGCACGAGTTCGCTACAGTAGATTTCCTTGTCGTCGGGCATGAAGTTGAAGTCGTAGGGCTTGCCCAATTGTTGGCGTGCCCTCCGGATGGACTTCTTGACAGCCACCGGTCCGGTCACACGGCCGGCTATGACGTTCGGCTTGCCCTCTTTGCCACGGTTATGGAATAGAAACGAGTCGAGCGGAATCTCCTGCACACCTTTGTGGACCGCCTCTATCACTGTCCACTTGCCTCGCTTTCGGGCTGCTATCCCCACATGGTCGATAGCCGCTCCGTCCTTGCCTTCTGTCACCTTTGTAATGGCGTTGTCGACGTCCTGATAGACGAACAGCAGGTCGCCCGCACGAAGGGAATCGGAATTGAACGTCTGGCCCTTAGCCAGCAGACAGCATGAGGACAGGGCTACTGAGAGCCATAGGCGAACGGATGATAATCTTGTTTTCATGGGCGCAAAGTTACAAAATAGGGCCGGGAATCAGCGACTCTCAGCCCATCATTTTCCCATGAGAGAGGGAAGTTGTTAAAGGTCCTTGCGTTTGAACCGTCTGAGCGAGGCCATGAAGGGCAGGACTATCCAAAGCGCCATGAGGATTACCGACACTGTCATTCCCGTTGTGGCTCCGAGGAATTCCTTGAATGCAGCGCCCGAATAACCTAACATGGCAGAGGCGTCCATCTGCATGATGACCTGAAAGCGGGCAAGGTCAAGCGGATTGAGCATCAGCAGTGCCATCACAGGTTTCTCTATGGGCCACGAGTCGAAAACAAAGAGGAAATAGAGCAGAGCTGAGTCCCAAAGCATTGTGAAGACCAGCCACAGCAGGATGGCAATGCCTATGCCGCGGGCCTTGTCGCTTGTCTGCATGGTCGTGAGGAAAGCCACTGACACGAAAACCATTGTGACGGCGCAGCCACATAGAGTGATGACGGCGGCCTGGGCAGCAGGGATGAAGAGGCACACAGGAAGGGCTACTCCTACTAAAAAGGCCGCCAGCATGCTGCATGAGATACCCGTGAAGAGACTTGACCAAATGCGCTTGCGTCGCAAGGGCTGACTGAGCAGCATGACGACAAACTCCCTTGAGTTGTAGAGATAGATGGTGGTGTAGAGCAGTGACACTAAGGGAACGATGAAGAGCAGAATGTTGAGTATCGTCAGCGAAGCCTTAGAGGTGTTGTCCTGGAGCAGCAGTGAGGCCCAGGCCATGATGGCCAGCACGACGGTGTAGGCAATGACAACTTTGCCCTTGATGTTGTCGAGGAAGATGATGCGCGTTATCTTATTCATTTTCTACGTTCTTTAGATGTTCCATGACCGCCTGGGATATGTCCTTGCTGCCACTGCGGCGTTGCAGTTCCTCTACTGATTGATAGAATAGAATTCGCCCTTCGTTCATAAATACCACGTGGGTTGCTATGTCGTTGAGTTCTGAGAGAATGTGCGAGGTGACAAGGATGAGCTTACCGCTTTCCTTCATGATTTTCTGTTTCAGTATGTAGGCTGCCACAGGGTCGAGGCTGGCAGTGGGTTCGTCGAGGATTAGTGTTGAAGGCTTGAACATGAAAGCCAGGGCGGCGTTTACCTTCTGACTCATGCCTCCCGAGAGTGCCCCTGTGCGCTTGTCGAGAATGCGATCGATATGGAAAGCATCATAGAGTTCCATGTCCGGGTCATTGTTTTTCCCGCGTACTTCCTTCAGAGTATTGAACACTTCCCTGACAGTCATGTTCGTTGGGAAACAGCTGTATTGCGGCATGAAGCCAATGTGTTTTCTGTAGTCGGGCGACTTGCTCACGTCGAGTCCGTCGACGAGCAGATTACCCTGTTGGGCTTTCACTAATCCGAGGATACTCTTCATGAGCGTGGTCTTGCCACAGCCGTTGGGTCCCACGAAAGCCACGCATTGTCCTGCCTCCATCTGAAGGCTGATGTCGCGGAGCACTGTCTGTGCCCCGTAGGATTTATAGAGATGGTTGATGTTTATCATATCTTGAAAGGAGTCATGGAGGGTGTGTTGTCAACGTAATTGTCCGGTGTGATGGTGGGGAGCATCTTTTCGGCCTGGTCCAGAAGATTCATCAGAAAGCTTCTGAAGAAGAGCAGCACGCCGTCGTTCTGTTCGGCGAGCGTGGAGAAAAGGCTTAGCGGATGATAGGGTACATCGCCAGTGCCGTTCTTGTCGAGGTCGTAGCCGTCGTACTTGTCCCAGTAGTTGCCGTCGATGGTGTTATGATAGTAGCTCTTGTTCGTAGCCAGGTCGAAGGTGTTGCCGATGAAGTTGTTGCGCTTGATGGTGACGTTGGAGCTTCCCGACACCATGCGCATTGCCCATCCGTTGTCCTTGAAGAGATTGTCGTGAGCGTCGAGGTCGGCGCCCCCGTCAACCATAAGACCGATGGTGTTGCCAAGGAACCTGTTGCCACGAATAGTGCTGTACTGGAGCTCCTTAATGAGCAGTCCGTAGCAGGAGGTGCCCTGGTTGAGCTCGAATATGTTGTTGGCCATTGTCACATGGTGGGTGTACATCACGGCCACACCGGCCTTGTTATGTCTGAAGTAGTTGGCTGTGTAGATGTTGTGATGGGAGAACATGAAGTGCATGCCATAGCGGGCACAGCCACTGATATGGTTGCTGAAGATGCGGCTGTTGTCGACAAACTCCAAGTAAATACCGTCGCGGTTGTGGCCTACGATGTTGTGGTGGATGCTCATGGCCGTGCATTTCCAGCAGTGCACGGCGTTGCCCATGATGGGATTGTAGGTGATGTTGCTGGAGATGTTGTTGTGGGCCACCTCGCTGTAGTTGCAGTTTTGCAGCATGATGCTGAACTGGTTGCGGCGCAGAATATTGTCTTTGATGCGCAGGTTGCTGCATCCCGAGGCGTAAATGCCACAATAGTCTTTCATCGACGAGCGTGCTGAATTGGTCACGGTCAGCCCTTGCAGCGTCACGTTGCTGGCTTTGATTTCAATGACGTGGCCTCGTTGTCCGCCGTCAATCTCTGGCTTACCCTCCCCCTTTATGCTGACGGCTTTTGTGATGAGCAAACGCTCGCGGTAAACCTGTCCGCCGCGAACGACGATGACGTCGCCCGGACAAGCAGCCGATAAAGCCTTGTTGATGCTGCCGTAGGGCATGCCTTTCCCCACCCGCAGAGTGGCTGCAGGGAGGGGAAGGCATGTGGCTATGGTCAGCAGAAGTGTTAGTGCTGTACCTTTAGTCTTTCCCATGAGTCAAGTAAAATAGCCTTGTTGTCGCGGGCGAATCTCACAGCTTGAGCGTTGTCCTTGAATGCTGCTACACCGCCGTTCATAGGACTCTGGATGGTGGCACCTAACACAAGATGTGCTTTGGTGACATCTATGAGCGAGTCGGGAGCTGTGTAGTCGGCCACATAGATTCGTGCCACTGTGGAGTCGCTTATCTGCTGTTTGTTCATGTAGTGGAACAGACAAGACAGGTCGTCGAACTTGAAGCACTTGCCTTTGTCGGTGATGAACTCGCAGGCGAACTTCTGGTCTACAATTGTCATATTGCAACCTGCGCAGTTGTCCTTGCCCAATGCTACCGGCTGTGGAGCCGTGTCAGCGGAGCAGGCTGCGACCACGGTTGCAAGCGTCATTGCCAGTAGCATGACTGGCAATGACAGCATGTAGTGTTTAGCAGACCTTTTCATCAGCTTGCTTTCTTACCTTTCTTGAAGCGGCCGAGGGCCCAGTCGATGAGGCCGAACTCCTTGAACACGACGAAAGCCACCAATACGCCGGCCACGACGAGCAAATAGCCTCCCACGTTGGGCTGCGAGTAAGCGTCGAAGTTGAGCAGTTGCTTATAGCCTATGATAGGGGGCTGATAGGCCATTCCCGGTACCTTTATGGGGGCGTCGGGCGAGAGATTGTGGCCGTAGACGTAGGTCCAGTGGTAGAAGTCGATAAAGCCGAGGATGCCGAAGATGGCGAAGAGGACGAGGTCGACAAGCGACATCTTGCGGCTCTTCATAAAGGCTGTGAGCCAGAAGAGAACGGCGAAGACGCAGAGGATGATAGGCAGCACCGTGAACTCCCAGAAGTCACCGGGATGGATTTGAGCCATACCCACGTAGTGGTTGAGCTCATTGATTTTGTAGAGATCGCCCGAGACGCCGTCGAGTCCTCCGATGAAGAGCACCATGCCCTCAGGATACTGAGGAGCAGCAAGGTCGATTCTCCAGAGGGGGATGAAGGCGGCTACGGCTGCCATGATGCCTGCTAAAATGAGCAGGCAGACGCTAAGCTTGGATATTTTCGATTTCATTTTGATGCGTTAAATAATTGTTCTTGTTTTTAGAGTCGTCGGATTTCACTTCCTGTTATGTCCGGTCTTGGCGGCACCACTCTGTGTGGTGGGCTTGGTGGCATTGAACTGCGAGGGGAGCTTGTCGTCGATGGTGAACTTGATAGGAGTGGACTTTCCGGCGGGCGATACCCTGAAGTAGCCCTGCATTTCCTGGTGGAGAGCCGAGCAGAAGTCGGTGCAGTAGTAGGGGATGATGCCTGCGCGGTTGGGAATCCACTTCAGCGTGCAGGTCTCGCCAGGCATGACGAGCAGCTCGGCGTTGTTGGCGCCCTTAACGGCGAATCCGTGTGGAATGTCCCATTCCTGTTCGATGTTGGTCACGTGGAGGTAAACCTCATCACCCACATTGATGCCCTCGATGTTGTCGGGCACTAAGCGGGAACGGATGGCTGCAATGTAGACATCCACGCGCTTGCCGTGGCGCTCTACGCGGGCTTCCTGGGCCGACTTAATCTTGTAGGGATTGTGATTGTCCTCCAGTTTCGTGAAGAGCAGCACGTTAGGCTTCACCTGACTGGCAGCGATGGCACTGGCATAGTGAGGCTCTCCGATGAGTGGGAACTCGAGAATGAGCTTCATCTTGCCGCCGCTGATATCGTAGAGCTGGGCTGCCTGACAGAGCTCTGGACCTGTGGGAAGGAAGCAGTCCTTCGTAATCTTGTTGTAGGCTACCATGTATTTGCCGTAGGGCTTCTTCGTGTCGGCGCCCAATACTGACAGGTGGCCCACAGAATAATAGGTAGGAATGCGGTCCTCAATCTTGAGACTCTTCAGATTCCACTTCACGATTTCCGAGGAGATGAAGAAGCTGGTATAGGCATTGCCGTCAGCATCGAACTCGGTGTGCAGTGAACCGAGACCCGGCGACTGCACCTCTCCATGCAGGGCTGCCTCGTACTTGATGACATTGATGCCGTCGACCTTACCCTCGAATTGCTTCTGCTCGATGGCCTTCATAATCTTGCTGAAACTGAACACGGGAAGGTTGGCTGACAGCTTTCCGTTGCCCACGATGTACTCTCCTGTCGGGTCGACATCCACTCCGTGAGGTGACTTCGGACAAGGGATGAGGTAGAGGAAGTCGTTGAATTTCTTGGTGTCGATGACTTTCACCTGGTCGAGAATCTCCGACTTGGCCTGTAAGGTGCTCTCGTCAAACACGTTGTGCGCATACTTTGCCTTCTCGATGGTGAAATCACCCTTGCGGGCGTGTTCGGCGGCCTTCTTCCAGTTGACGGCGAGGATATAGTCCTTGTCGTTCTGTGACGCATTCACCTCTAACAGCGAGTGAGCTTCCTCGGTGTTATAGCAAGTGAAGAAGCTCCAGTCGGCCGATGCATTCTTGCCGCTATGGCTGAGGTCATAGTTGAACGGCGGCAGACTGAGCTGGAAGTCCAGGCTCAGACCACCCGTCTTCTGGTCGACCTTTATGTAACTGATGTGTCCGCGGAATTTCTCCTTATATTTGTCGATAGGCACGTCGCCATCCTCATAATCTGCCGGAACACTGAAACGGGTGCCTGCTACAAGGTACTCCGTGTTGCAGGTGATGAAAGGAGAGGCGTGGTTGCCACCGGTGTTGGGCAGCTCAATGATTTCAGCCGTACGGAAAGTCTTGAGGTCGATGCGGGCAATACGCGGCGTGTTGTTGGCGTTGATGAACAGCCAGCGTCCGTCGTACATGGCGTCGGTCTCGGAGAGCTGCGTGTGGTGGGAGTCGTCCCAAGGCACAAAGCCGAACGAGGTGTTGAGCATGGGCTTGGTATTCTCGTCGTAGCCATAGCCGTTCTCACCATTCTGCGAGAACACGGGGATAACCTTCAGCAGGCGGCCAGAGGGAAGACCATAGACTGAAACCTGGCCGCTGAAACCTCCGGACACGAAATTATAGTACTCATCGTACTGGCCGGGAGCCACGTACACTTGTTGGGCAGCGTCACTGTCGACCGCAATGTGCCCCATCTTCTTGGGCTTGCACCCAATGAACGTACTGGCGGCAACAAGGGCTGCCAGTGACAAACAAACACTCTTCTTCATACTTGCATTGTTAGATTTATGTTATGACGTTTTACTGTTATGATGCTTCCCAAATCAATGTCTGAAAAGGATTGCAGACTGTTCTTCAACTCTTTGTCCTCGTCTAACTTGAATGTCGGCCCGCTGCTCAGAGTCTGAAATAAGGATTTTTCGGCAAAATTATCTCTTTTTTAGTAAATTGTAAAGTGTGTTTTAGTGGTTGTTTCGATGGTGTCAATCGCTAAATGTCGATTGTTTGGTCCCGCTCAAAAGGCTAAAAGAGCGCAACGGATATTCCCTATGGTTGGTAGGGCTACTCATAAAAGATACAGTCTGTGCTACAAAGGACAATTTGCCTAACAATTGTTGGGTTCACCCGATAACCCCTGTGGTTTTGGTTCTTAGTTTTATAATCAAAACCAAGAAAACCCTTTGTGCCATCGTCAAGGGCGAACGCCCTTTGCCGTTG
>OMVH01000190.1 GCA_900314365.1 uncultured Prevotella sp.
GACATAAGGATAGACAGTAAATACATAGAACGACTCAACGCGTCGGGTATCACCGACCAAGAATTAAGAAAATATGGAATTGCATCAGAAATCGGGTGTCTCACCCTTGGAGAAGCCGCAAGACTCTCCCGGCTGGTTAACGCCAGAGCAAAAGCAGCAGCTGCGCAACGTAGCACAGGCATTCAAAGAACATGCCTCGAACAGCGAACCGGACTGCGCTGATAGACTTGCAAAACAACAAGAATATAAAAAATACCCCGCTCTCATTCCGTGGTGGGAGGACGGGAGCAGGGAGAAAAGGAGTAGCTTTACTTGCGTCACATGCAGCTGGTCAGACCGAGGGTCGTGGCGATGGCGGTGAGGATGGAGATGATCATGTTGATAATCATCTTCCAGGTTTTCGGCTTGTTTTCTACGGACATAATGAATTAGGAGTTAGGGATTAGGAGTTGAAAGGGAGTGAGAGAGTATGTATCAAAAAATGAAAATTCTGAACTTCTCCAATCTTGATGCTTCCTCGCTAAGGTTTACGGTTTGGTCGTACCGCCGTCGGTGGAGGACGACTGGCCTGCAGTGCCTCCCGGATCATAGACGCTGGCCTCCTGCATTTGGGCCGCTGAGGTGAGCTCGGCGCGGGTGAAGTTGCCGGTAGAGCGGGATCGCAGGCGCACCGACTTGATGTTCTCGGTCACCGTGAAGTCCTTGCGGGTCTTGGCGAGTTTGGTAGTCAGACCGGCCGAGAAGATGGCGAGGTTGGGTATCTTCACGGCGTTGCCGTCGAGGACGAGCTCGCGGATGCATTTCACCATGTCGGTCAGCACGCCGTAGATGGCGCCCTTGGAGAAAGGCGTGTTGTGGTTGGCCATGTGCTCTGCGAGCTTCTCCAGGTCGTAGGTTTGGTTGAGGGTAGCCATGGCGTACCATTTGCCGTAATTTTCAGAACCGGCCATCTTGTTTTGAATAAGTCTGTAGTGTAGCATAGGAGTTAAGAGTTAGGAGTTGGCAGCTCACAATGTGGAGAAGCTGTCTGCTCCGGCTCTGGTTGTTTACACTGCAAATATACGACGCAATTGCTTCGTTTCCAAATTGCGGGCTTCTATTGTAGTTAAAATCTGTTAATAGCAAGCCGTAAACCTCATTTTTCTGAATTTATGGTTTGCGAGGGGCGAAATTATTATTCGCTCGAAGAATATTGATGGTTTGGCAGGACGGAACTCGAAACTTCTAACTCCTAACTTTTCTGCGCCACACCGCCACATAAGGCCGAAACTGACATGCGACGAGATGATGGCGGAATATGTCCTTCAGGAGCAGTGCCGACTCTTTGGTGATGTCCTCCGCAAGCAGTATGCCGCCGACAGCGACATCACCCGCAAGAGCAAGAATCGCGCCGTCTTCGACCGCCTGGCCGACACCTTCACCTCCCACGACATCCTCACGCTGAAAAACGATATCTCCGATGCCGCTGCCCGGATGATTATCAAGCGGTGGCGTGAGGCTGGTTGGATAGAGCCGTTGCCAAGACAAAAAGGCGATAAGGAACATAAATTCAAGAAAGTGAAGCGTAACAACGTAACACCGTAACATTTATAGGTATACGACTAAAACTGAAAGCCATGATAGAACTTCAACTGAAACGCATCGCGAAGCGACCGGCCTATACCATCGGTCGCCTCAGCATCCGCCGCCGTGAGCCCGGAGTGTTCACCCCGTGGACCTATTTCTGTGACACCCTTGAGCCGCACTGGGTCGACTTCCACCACGGCGGCCGCAAGACCAAGGGCAAGACCGCCATTCCCGAAGGCCGTTATCCGGTCGTGGTGACGCTGAGCCCGAGGTTCAAGCGTTGGCTGCCCCTGCTCGTCGGCGTGCCCCACTACGAGGGCATCCGCATCCACAGCGGCAACACCGCCCAGGACACCGAAGGCTGCATCCTCGTAGGCCGCAACACCGAGGTGGGCCGCGTCAACGACAGCCGCCGCACCCTCTACCGCCTGATGCAAGTCATCAACCACCGCGACGAGGGCGAACCGGTGTTCATAGAGATTGAATTATAGTTTTGCCGCAGCCACGCACGAGAAGCGAGGTTGCGGCAAAATAGTTTTACTAAAACATCATCAGCTTTTCTATTCCCATTTCCGTTAAATCTATTTTATTCCTTTCAATTGGAATACCAACGAGATAAACGTCTATTGTAGAGGATGAGATGTTGTCGATAATTTGCATGTTATGTAAAGCAAAATCGCTGAAAGGATAGGCGAGCACGACCTTTTTGTTTTTCATGCTGTTGAATGCAGAGTAAGCCAATACTTGGTGAAGATCGTGCCGGAATGTGTCCTTAAGGTCTTCGCTATCATTGTCGAAATTATATAGGTGGCTCTTGTATTTTGCATCAACGACATACTCTGTTTCGTCCCTCCGGATTAGCAGGTCCGGCTCCAAATAACTTAATCCCCACGACGGTAATTTCCTTGCCGTTACATGATAGTGCGCATTATTATAAATAATAGCATTCTTTCTCCCCGCCACGTTGGAGAAGAGAAATTGAACGAAGCGTTCGAAGAATTCGGCGTAATCCATCCTCCACGCTATCTGCTGATTTGATTTGCTGTTAAGGATCGCAATACTAATATTTTTCAGTTTCTTGATAATCATAGGATCTGACATGTGGACCTGTATGCCGTTAGTCTGTTCAATCGGCAACTGTCTGATCAGTGCTGTCAGGTGCTGTATTCTGTCACCATAAGAAACTCTAGTCCTGATGGGTACGTTTTGCGATTGCAGTTCTTTAATAGCAAGTGTCAGAATATAAGTTAGCTGTCGCCATTCTCTGTGATTGGTAGACAGAACGTTGCATTCGTTCTTAAAGATGTTGAACTGTGATGGATCCTTAGCTACTCTCACCGCATATTCCTTCCATAGCGTTGCTGAAGAAGGTTGATGCTGAGTCAGCACAACATTGTTGAACTTTCTCCATCTATATCTCTGAGCCTCAATGAAAGCATCAATGTATTTGCAACATTCAATATAGATTGGCGGATTAATTACAGATGGCTTATTCAGTCTGAGTTTGTCATCATATTCTATTCTTACATGATCACCAAGCAATGGGATTAATTCAGCCGCATCCTCACCGAATCGACCGCGTACCGACAAATCGCCTTCATATTTCCCATTCATTGGCGACTTAATAGGGACAGTTCCAACGTATTTTGATGTTGTAAGCTGCAAAGCAGGCTTCAATCCGTCTGTGATAAGTTTTGCCGATATGCCGAGGAAGTCAAGGCTCTTGCTATTCAGATCAACAAACCGCTGTATGACAGTTTCCATAGACCGGTCACTCCACTTCCATTCATTCTTCATCTTGTCGGACGACCATATAGAAGTAGTCAGAGTAGCCAGAGGCTCAAAAGCAACTGCCTTATTCATACATCAGTTTACCTGTTTCCTTTAAGAACAAATCGCCAAATTCATCCTTGGCCTTTAGCAAATAGCCCTCTTCTAAGTATTCCTTAATAAGTGGCATTAGCTCATAAATCAGTCGTTCGTTCATTCTGGCCTTTTCCTCATCCTTTGACCCTTTCTCTACTATGAAATACGACTGACCCGGTTGGAGGTTCAGCTCCTCGTCCGATGCGTATTTAAAGAAAATGTCCTCAAACTTCTTAAAGCAATCACTTATAAACTTATGTTCAGGATCAGTAAGGATTGCATGTGGCCGCATGGTGTACCATGCAAACCGGCGTCGCAAAGCGAAGTCGACTACTGCAATGCTTCGGTCGGCTGTGTTCATTGTTGCGATCACAAAGAAATTATCAGGCAATATCTTTATTGATTTGCCTCCAATTTTAATCTCTGTCATCCTTTCGCCTGCTTGATATTCAAACAGATAGAAGACAGGCCCAAGGACGTTAGACAGGTTGGCCCGGTTAATTTCATCGATTATCAGCAGAACCTTTTCTTGAGGATGAATAAAAGCATAGCATATTGATTCGTATAATATCCCAGGCTTGCCTTTGAATTGAGCATCACCTTCTTTCGCCTCGATGTTAGGCTCCAATCCATAAACAAAATCGGAGTAGGTAGTTTCGGCATGGAACTGAATGAAGAATGGCTCGTAGTGGCCTTCTTTTGCAATCTTGTTGGCAGTATAGGTTTTGCCTGTGCCGGGAGCTCCTTGAAGAACTACATAACGACGTGCTTCAAGCAACCTCTCAACGTCAGCCAATTCTTGTGCATTGGCTTTCTTTATCCTCTCTTCTTCCTCTTTCTCCCTTTCTCTCCTGTTACCAGGCAAAGACTTATGTAAGACTTCTTCAATCTTCTCCTGTTGAGGTTTTGTGCCCCATCCTCTGAAATCCGCATAGGTTGCCAGCCAGGAATAAAGAATATCAAGTGTTTCATCTTCATCATTCTCCGTAAATTCTAATATTCTTGCAGCAGGCAAAACTGTTTTATAAGTCGTAAGAACGGTCGTGAGCGCACAATAGTTGGTTTTTGCTTCTTTTAGTAAGTCAGAAGAAGTAGTCTCAATATCGTCAAATGAAGTCTTGAAAAAAGCTTTTTCGCCATTGAGACGTAAAAACATCCTGCGCAGACCAGGCAATGAGGCTGCTTCGTAATCGTTCTTGAATCCATTAGAGCCAACCCCCAAAGCTACAACGCAAACCTTTATGTTATTCATGTTATCGGGGAAGACAACATAAGAAAAATCAGAATAGCGTCCGCTAGTTTCCTCGTCCTTGTTGATAAAGCCGAAGAATGCCTTGCCATCCTTAAACGCATCAGCTTTTATGTTCTTGCGAACAATAGCATTACCCTTGGGATTGGATGCTTCTTTGTCACCATTTTGTGGTACCATGCCAAACTCTTCAGCCTTGTTGAGTAGCTTGTCGTATAATTCCTCTGCTGTCATAGTCTACAAGTTAATGTCCTGCATAATTATCGGAGCCTTTTCGCCCATATATGGCAAAGCGTTGACGGTATTGTAGTCAATAAATTCTATGGCCTCTTCCTCACTCATATCGTCGGTGTCAACCAGGAAGTCGACCATCTTCCGATAAGAGTAGATAAGACACCCGTCATCGCTAATACCAATTATGGCAGAAAGGTAATCAGGAGATTCCAATATAACAGTGTCACTAAAATCATGGTCCATCAGCCATCCTTTTAACTTCTCAAGCCCTTTGCCCGGTACCTTGTCGACCGACTGAGTCAAGTCAAACAACTCACAAAGCGGAACATGAAAGAATTTGGCAAGCCTGTCGACAATCTCGATGGAAATGTTTCTCTTTCCATTCTCAATATCACTCATATACCGCCTGTCGATTTTAGCATTCAAGGCTAAAGTCTCCTGCGATATGCCATGGCGCTTTCTCAGTCGCTGTATGGTTTTGCCAAAGTTCTCTTGGACCGTCATATTGATCTTTATTTGGTTACAAAATTACGTAACTTGTCTAAATCGTACAACGGACAATAGTGCACAGCCAGTTGTTTAGACGATAATATTTGTCTATTCTTGTTATCAGTTCCTACTGCAGGACGTGTCATTACGCCCCGTCAATCAATGGCTCAAAAATATTCTTAAAACGAGTATATAGCTATGTTTATCCACTTTCGAACCCTCAAAGGCGTTTTTGACAATACGTATATTTTTAGCAACTGCTGTGGCAGCAGGTAGTTCAATGCTTAGAGGTTGATGTCGAAGGTGTCAGCGAACCGGCGCGACTTCGGCAGTTGGGTGACGATATACTCAAACCGGCTGCGCTCCTGTGGCGTCATAGTGGCCAGCAGGAACGGGTCGATACTGACAAAGGGTTGGATGATCATCCAAAGGTAGGCATTGCCCTGTGACTTGCCTTTCATCTCCAGGCGGTTGATGTTCTCGACGCACTCGGCAGAGTTCTGCAACAGCCGGCGCACGGTGCGCATGGACATATAGACGATGGCATCCTTGGAGGGGATGCGCCCTTCACGGGCAGCGATGAAGATGTTGCGGCAGATGGCCTCGGTGTTCCGGCTGATGT
>OMVH01000228.1 GCA_900314365.1 uncultured Prevotella sp.
CTGACCGCCCTTCTCTCTTCCTGCAATGAGGATTTCAAGGACGAACAGTACCAACAGTATGTGGGTTTTAGAGCACCTCTGGAGACAAGTACAGGTGTAACAACTATCTATGTGCCTTATTCGCGCAAGGACAGCTTGGGCAACTTTCTGCTCGGAGAGGGACAGTCCTACTATGACCTTCCTGTGGTGGTGAGCGGTTCTCTGACGAACAAGAACAACATTGTCGTCAATATAGCCCACGATCCTGATACGCTGAGTACGCTCAATCTGGCGCGCTTCCAGAAGCGTACCGACTATTATTACACGGATATGTACAACTATGCTACTGTGCCAGCCACTTGCAATATCAAGAGTGGTGAGGATGTGGGACTGCTTAGAATCCAGTTCAATTTCAAGGGCATAGACATGGTCAATAAGTGGGTGCTCCCTCTTGTGGTAGCTCCAGGCAGTGGCTACACGCCTAATCCGCGCTGGAACTTCAACAACGCCTTGCTGCGTGTCTACCCCTTCAACAACTATTCGGGCAACTACTCCGGTACGATGCTGTCAACGTATCTTAGTGGTGACACGGGCAACGGTAGTATCGTGAAAAATACAGTGACGGGCTACGTCGTTGATGAGAACACCATCTTCTTCTATGCCGGCCATTTCAACGAGGATCGCGTCGACCGTGGAAACTACAAGGTCTATGCCCGGTTCAACGGTACTACGTCGGGAACTGTCGACTTCTATTCTGACAATCCCTCGCTGAAGTTCAAGAACAACAAGCAGGCCTCATTCTACATCATGGAACAGATGGATGCTCAGCAGCCTTACCTGAAGCACCGTTACCTCATAATCAACAATATTGATTACAACTGGAGTGACTACACCTCTGTGCCCGGCTATGAGACAGCTTACCTCACTCAGGGCTCGTTGACTCTGGAGCGCAAGATCAACACGCAGATTCCAGACGAGGACCAGGCAGTGGAATGGTAGTGAGCTTAGTTCTCTGATTGCTTAAACATCCTTCTACGTTGGCTTCTCCCTGTAGACCATCGTAGAAGGATGTTTCTTTTTGCTTTCTAAAGTTGTTAATAAACGACCTTTCCCAGACTCCAATTATTGCCGTTCACTGCGTATGGCAAAGCTAATAATAGTATCGCCTTGCAATATTTCTGATAACACTCTTGTTGGGCACAGTAGCACCGGCGGCGTTGTGCGTAATCAGTAGCTCCGGTGCGTAGAAATCGCAGTTTCGACAGTTGTCGGGACTGTCAATGACGTTGCATGCTAACTCTGGTTGCACAGCTAACATTGCATTTGCGGGAAAGGCAGAGCGGTGGTGGATATAGGTCCAAACCAAGTTGGTGAGGTCGCAGATGTAGCCTCGGATGTCTTTATAAATCTTCATCTGTTTTTCCTTTCTTTTACTATTGTCCTCCGTCCGGGAGTTCAGTTTCTGCCGTTCGGAGTAACACAAAGATAACCCTTTTCCGCCGTTTCTGAGACCTTTGGGCCTTATCTTTAACGATGTTTGCCGTTCAATAGAAAATTTATGTTATATTGTGGACGTGGAAGTTAATTTTGACAATTCATTCTTGTTCTTCCGTCTTGTTTTGAGGACTTCTCATGGCATTAGAATACAGAGGCATCATGGAATAATGCCTGTTAAAATTTGTTTGGTACAGAAGAGTCTTTCCTGTCAGTACTCCAAGGCTTTTACTCCCTTTCCCGGAGGTCCTTTGTAGAGAAGCTAAAGTCGTTCTATCTCTTCTTTCGACAGGCCTGTAATCTCTGATATAAGGTCGATAGCTATGCCTGCTGTTTTCATAGCCCGTGCGTGCATGACAGAAGCTTCTTTTTTGCCTTCAGCTCTTCCTTCAGCTCTTCCTTCTTCCCTTCCTTCCTTTCTTGCTGCATCCATACCGTTTTTAATGTCTCGGTAAGCATTGGAGCTTTGCTCATAGTCACGCAACTCGTTGGAATTGAATTTTGCAATCTCTGCAGTTGAGAAGAGCTGCTCGAAGACTCGGCCCTGCAACTCAGCCGGACGTGAGAACAGGCGTTGCATGTTTTTCAGAGCGAAGAGCCATTTGTCAAGCGTTGTCTTTAGTTCTCCAAGTTCTTTGTGGAAGCAGGCCAGTTCTACGTAGATATAGGTAAGCTTGTCGTAGAAGACCTCTTTGCTCTTTGTGTCCATAAGTTTCACTTCCTTGTAAACTCCGTTTTTGCTCTGCTTGTCTTCAGGGAAGGTGAAGTTCAGGATACCGATAATGTACACGGGGCTGAGCTCATAGTTCCAGTTGCCACTCTTACTCTGCTCGGCCACAGGAAAGGTGGAGTAGTAGATAGAGCGGTCCTTGAAGAACTCCTGATAAACATTCTGCATCTCAACAATGAAGCGTGAACCGTCTTTTGCCTGACAGTAGACATCAAACACGGCGCGTCGCTCCTCGATGTTTGCTCCGAGCTGTTCTGTATTGCGGTAAGTGACATCGCTCACCTCCCTTTCGCCCTCCAACAGGGCGTTGAGGAAGTCAATGAGCAGTGCCTTGTTGAAAGGTGTGCCGAAGATGCGTTTGAAACCGAAGTCAGTAAGCGGATTAATGTATCTTTCCGACCATTTCATGCTCAGTGTATCCATAACAATTGCCTCTTTGTTTCTATTTTGCAAATATCGGTAATTTAAGTCAAAGAAGCAAGAAGCAAGGGCGTTTTTTGTGGTCATGTAGATAGATTCACTTACTGTGCCATTCTTATTTTACTGATTAGTAATTGAGTCCACTTGAAAAAGTAATGCAATTGACAAGCGTCCTAAACCAACTTTCTTTTTGTCACAAATTGTATCATATACGCTCATAGTATTCGCTGAATTGTTACGAGGGATTCAGGCATGTTAAAGTAGCATAAAGTGTGAAGCAGTGGGAACATTTGTTACCGGAAGAGTGAGCGCAAGCTTTTTAACTTTGCAGCAAATATAACGTAAAGAACAATGGAAAAGAGAATCAATCTAGAAGAGAGTGTCTATCAGCTCACCCAGAAGTATCCTGAAATCATCGATATCATGGCTTCGCTTGGCTTTACCGAAATCAGCAAGAAGGCCATCAGATTGTCCGTAGGAAAGATGATGACTATCCCGAAAGGGGCATCCATGAAAGGAATAGGTCTCGACGTCGTTGTAAAGGCTTTAGAAAGCAATGGATTCACAATAGAAGGCGGAGGAAGGTCGCTGCAGAATGACCTTGCCAGTCGGACTGTCTCGGAGGAAACGGGTGAGCAATCTACAGAGAGGATTGAGCACGGAAAGTTGAGTGCCGAGAAGTCCGACCCTGTTACTAAGCAGATAAAAAGTTATTTGCAACGACTCAACCAAGGTGAGGACATGGAGAGTGTGCGAGCCGATTTTGTCAGGCACTTCAAGTCGGTAAAGGCCACAGAGATTATGAAGGCTGAACAGGAGCTGATAGCTGAGGGGGAGTCAGTGAAATCCATCAAGAAGTTGTGCGACGTCCATTCGGCCCTCTTTCATGGTAGCCGGGAGAGTGTGCAGGGTGACAGCCTGCATCATGGCCTGCATCACGGGCAGGAGCGCATGATGATGGAACAAGCGGGTGAGAGCAAGGACGTGACAGCGAGACTCAGGTCTGTGGAGGGGCATCCCCTGCAGACTTTCTATCGCGAGAACGAGGCTGTCGTAAAGGCGCTTGATGAGGTTGATGTGCGGCTTCGCAACGGTGGCGATGTGGCAGAGGCCTTGGAGAAGGCGCGTGGTCTGGCGATTCATTATGCCAAGAAGGGCGACCTCGTCTATCCTGTGCTCAAGGTGAAGTACGGTATTTATGGCCCCTCGCAGGTGATGTGGACCATTGACGATGAGATACGTGCGGAACTCTCTGCGCTTGTCAGACAGGCTGCTGTCGCCACTGAACTTAGTGAGGATTGGAGGGCGCGCGTTGCTTCAGTGATGAAACGTGCCCGTGAGATGACATTCAAAGAAAACAGAATTCTCTTCCCAGTGAGTGCTGCCAACCTTTCAGACGACGACTGGAAGCAGATGTATGCCGATGCCAAGGGCTACGAGTCTTGCTTGGGAGTGGAGGCGCCCCGTTGGAAGGACGGTGAGGAATACTGCCTTCAGCTTCGTGGCAAAGGTGTGACTACGGAATCGAATAGCAGTGAGACTTGTGTTCGTATGCCGGGAGGAACGCTGTCGATAGCTCAACTCACGGCCATGCTCGACACGCTGCCGCTGGAGATAACCTTTGTGGATGCCGACAACATCAATCGCTACTTCAACCAGCCTTTCGAGACGAAGGCATTCAAAAGACCTCTCTCCGCTCTTGGCCGGGAGGTGTTCAGCTGCCATCCACCCAAGATTGAGCCTATGGTGAGAGCCATCATTCAGGATTTCCGGGATGGGAAGCGCGATAAGGTGCCTGTGTGGTTAGAGAAGAATGGCCGTACGGTGCTCGTCACTTATATGGCTGTGCGCGATGCAGCCGGAAAGTATATCGGAACGATGGAAACCGTGCAGGATATGGAAGCGCTGAAAGCTCATCTCGTCAGTGGTGGAAAGTAATGCTTCAGCTTTCATCAAAGGTTAGCTGATGGCTTAGTCTCTGCATAGACACAGTCAGCACGCTTTGGAGCCAATGATGTGTTTGAGGCTCAGCACTCTCGCAGAAGCAAAGTCCGATGGCGTAAATTCGACATGGCATAAAAAAGGGATGCATCAGTAAGTGCGATGCATCCATTTTCTGAGAGTCTTATCTGTAAGCAGTTTTTTTTACTTCTTCTCGGCAAGCTTGTCTGCTAAGACGCGCATCCAGAATCCACCGATGACTGAGCGGGCGCGGAAACTCACCCAACGGCCCGTCTTAGTGTCATACCAGTCAGAGATAGGAACTCTCGACTCCGTCTCGTTGATGAAGTCGTAGACCGGCAACATCAGCTTTGTGAAGGTCTTCTTGTCCTTGGCCATACCTGCAGTCCACATAATCCAGTCGTTCTTCGTGTAGTCCTTGCGGCAGTCGAGCGGCAGTCCATATTTGTTCTGCTTGGTCAGATAGTACTTAATTTCCTTGTCAATGGGGTTGCTGGGGAAGATGTTCAGGTTCCACAAGCGGTCCCACACCAGGTTGTACTTCATGCTCCAAGTATCCGGCCGGTCGAAGGCCAGGCGGTAGTGGTCGCCATCGCGGGCATCCTTTTCCCATTTCTGTGCCATCGTTTTTGCAGTGTTCATGTACTTGGTGGCTTCAGCCTTATCACCCCTCATGTCAGCCATTATCGAGTAGGCCGCGATACCCATGATAGCCTTCACGCTCAGGTTGCAGTTGTGGGCCCAGTGTCCAGCGAAGTCGTCGGTGCAGAGCTGGTTGGCTGGGTCCTGACCGTTGGCTACGAGGTAGTCAACCCAGGTCTTGAGCACGTTCCAGTACTTGTCCACATATTTCGTATTTCCGTCCAGTTTGCAAAGCATGGCTGCCAGAGTCAGCATGTTGCCCGACTCTTCGAGCGGCATGTCGCCTCCGTAAGTCTGTCCGTCAGCGATGGGGTACGTACCCTGGTCGTGGGCAGCAAAGGGCTTGACCCAGCGTCCGGAAAGGCTGTAGTCGAAGATGCTTGTCATCATAGCCTTCTGCAGTTCCGGATTATAGCAGAGGAAGAGAGGAGCCTCGGGGTAGGTGAGGTCCACGGTGTTTACACTGCCGTTGCTGTTGTTCTCTTTTGAGAAGAAGAGCAGAGTACCCTGATCGTCCTTGAAGAGCTTGTGTGCTGCAATGACGTGGCGGTAGGAGCCAGAGAGAATCTCGGCGTATTTCTGTCCGCCCGAGTTGAAGCCGTCGTCGTAGATGCGCTGGTCCAGAGCACGGCACTTACTCATGATGCTGTTGTATTCGTTGTTCAGTTTGTCGAAGGCATCGAAGATAGTCACCTTGCCGTCGTGAGCCCAGTAGGCCTTGTAGCGTTTGTACATGTATTCAATATCCTGCACCTCGTCGTAGCCCATCAGGCAGAAACTGGCCTTGGGCTCCCTGACGCTTTCGAAGTCGTGCGTGTAGGCGAGGGTAGGCATCTCCGAGCGGCTGCGGCTCACGATGCGGTCCTTACCCTGTGGCAGTGCGCCGCTGGCAGCAAAATCCTTGAGGATGCCGGCCTCAGAGTCGAGGCTTACGGTGCCGTTGATATTGGGCAGATAGAAGTAGCCCCAGTCGATGCAGATAATATCACCTTTCTTTTTGAGGATAGGTTGGTCGAGGGTTCCGGTCTTCAGATATTTCACTCCGTTGCGCAGCACCGTTGACGAGACGGTGGGCTGGGAGGGTGAGTTGACGCCAATCATCGGTGAAGCCGTGAAGAGCACCTGTACCTTGTGCTCCTTGTTGTCGTTGGCGCTCACCTGATAGGAGATGTAATTGATTGGAGTAGAGAGCAGGTCGAGGTCGTCGATAAGCATGGGAGCGGTGAAGACAAGGTTCAGGTCAACAGGTCCGCACTTGAAGGTGTAGTAGGTGTTGGTGGCCAGCACGCTGACGCTCTTCTGCTCAGCCTGCTTGGCGCTGATGCCCTCGGGCGTGTCGTCGGCGTAGAGTCCGAAGTCGGTGTAGGCACCGCCTGTGGTGTTATGCGTGTGGGTGGCGATGATGTTTTCACCGGCATGGAGTAGCGCCTTGGTCTTGCTGTCCAGTTTCTTATTCAGGTCGTCCTGCCAAGTCTCACCGGTAGAGATGACCTGTGTGCCGTTGATATAGAGCTCGAAAACGTCGTCGTGAGAGTAGTAGAGATAGAGGTCCTTCTTCAGCTGAGCTTCGGTGAGATTCACAACACGCCGGATGTAGAGGTCCTTGTTGTTGCCCTCAAAACGTGTGCGCACGTTGCTGCGGTCACCGAAGGGAGCACGGCATTGGCCCCATGATGCGTCGTCGAAGCCGGGCTTCTGCCAGCCGTCAGCTGGCTTCGTCTGAGTGGCTTTGGCCTCCCATGCTGCATCTTCCGTGGTTCCGGCAATGGGTGACATGATAGTGGTCTTGTTGGCACCCATGAAGCGGTAGAGGGTGCCGTCAACACGTATGAAGCCGTTGAAGGGCTTCTCTGCGCTTGTCCAGTGGCATGTGTTGCCCTCGTTGAGTTTGTTGTAGGGCGACCAGATTGAGAAGTAAGGGTCGTTGAGCAGAATCGGTACAGCGGGCAGACGCAAGTTCGTGGCCTTGTAAGGGGCGAAGACGGTCGCGTCTTGGGCTGTCATGGTGAGTGATGCCAGAAGGCATGCTGCTGATAATAGAAGTTTTTTCATATTAGAGTTGTTAAATGATGTCTGTTGTTTTGTGCCAGCGTTGTTACCGTAACGCAGGTTCGGGCAACGCAGAGAGGTTTTTGTTAATTGTAGAGCAAAGGTAGCAAAAAAAATGTGGATTGCGGGGCTTACTTCGCATTTTTATTTTCTGTAGTCACTAAAAAAGCAAATCAGACCCTCTCGGCAGTGCTAAAATCATCATTTTTAGGGATTGTTTTTGTCAAGTCTAACAGTTAACTTTGCATCGGAAATTTGAAATGGAAAGAATTATGAAGACAACATTGGTAATCTATGGTTCCTCAACAGGAACATGCGAGAGCATAGCCTCCACCATTGCTTCTAAGCTCGGTACAAAGGCAATTGACGTTACTTCGGTTACAGAGGATGATGTCCGCGGTGCTGACAACTTGATACTTGGAACAAGTACTTGGGGAGCCGGTGACATGCAGGACGACTGGTACGACGGTGTGAAGCTGCTCAAGAAAGTCGGTCTGCAGGGCAAGACTGTCGCTATCTTTGGCTGTGGCGACAGTGAGAGCTACAGTGATACCTTCTGCGGCGGAATGCGCGAGCTCTACGATGCAGCCCTTGGCGCCGGGGCTACGGTCGTTGGCAGTGTGAGCACTGATGGCTACACCTTCGACGATTCAGCCTCTGCTGAGAATGGCGAGTTCGTAGGACTGGCCTTGGACGACGTCAACGAGAGCGACAAGACCGAGGAGCGCATCGATGCTTGGCTCGCCGCCGTCAAGCCTCAGTTGGCTTGATGGATTATGAAATTCAGGCATAGCTTTCATCATGTATAAAAGGCATCAACAGACCTTAGAATAAATCATAAAGCTTTTTGGAAGAGGCCGGCTGTGAAGTCGGCCTTTTTTGTGGCGAACAATTGGAAGTGGCGAAACTACAGCCATATAATTTGTCAAACGAATGTCAGCTAAATGTCCGACGGCCGTTAGCCAAATGTCCGACGGCCGTTAGCCAAATGTCCGACGGACGTTAGCCAAATGTCCGACGGCCGTTCGACAAATGTCCAACGGCCGTTCGACCAATGGTATATATGAATCAATGGAAAGCACAGTTTGGCTGTTTCCATTCGTACTAAACACTTTCAATGCGCATGAATCATTCAACGTTCCAACCACGGACTATTTCCACTGAGTTTTTTAGACACAGATGCCTTTTTATTCCTTGCCTTGTTGCTGTTAAATGGATAAATCGTATCTTTGCATCCAATAAATCTATTGTCAGAATGAAGCAAAATCTAATTATCATGTTCAGTTGCCTCTTCCTTGGCTTTTCTTCAGGAGCAGAGGCACAGGGTTACGTGAAGAGTGTGAGAATGGGTGGCTACATAGGTAACCGCATAGATGCCTGCATCGAAGGTAGGGTCAAGCCGCAGGACGCCGACGAACTGGTCCGGCAATTCAAACAGCAGAGGGAGAAAAGTCTCTGGCAGTCGGAATTCTGGGGTAAGTGGGTGCAGGGTGCTATAGACTCCTATCGCTATTGCCATGACAAGGCTCTCTACGAGAAGATACGCAAGTCGGTCGATGGTATTCTTAGCTGTCAGCTGCCCAACGGCTACATAGGCAACTACGCTGAAGCCAACCGTCAGACCAACTGGGACATATGGGGAAACAAGTACACCACCCTGGGACTGCTTGTCTGGTACCGCCTCTCGGGCGACAAACGTGCACTGAAGGCGGCGTCGCGACTTGTCGACTACGTGATGGGCTGCGTGGGCGAAGGCAAGAAGCCCATCAGTGCCACCGGTCTTTACCGCGGCATGCCCAGCCTCTCCATCCTGGAGCCTGTGACCTATCTTTACCGCTACACCCACAACAAGAAGTATCTCGATTTTGCCATGTACATCGCCTCACAAATGGAAGCCGGCCCGCATCTCATTTCCTATGCCGACCGCCCCGTGGCCCAGCGCTGGCCCCTCCACAAGGGTGACTCCTGGTGGAGCTTTGCCAACGGACAGAAAGCTTACGAGATGATGTCATGCTATGAGGGATTGGTGGAGCTCTGGAAACTCACTGGCAACAGCAATTATCTCAATGTTGCCGAGACTACATTCCGCCATATTGTAGCCGAGGAAATCAATATAGCCGGAGCAGGAGCCAGCAAAGAATGCTGGTACGGAGGTAAAGCCCTCCAGACACGCCCGGCCTTCGACATGATGGAAACCTGCGTCACCTTCACCTGGATGCAGTTCTGCAACCGTCTGCTCGAAGTGACCGACAACACTGTGTATGCCGATTGCGTGGAGTACACGCTTTATAATGCGCTTTTTGCGGCCATGAAGGGTGACGGCAGCAATATAGCCAAATACACTCCTCTGCAAGGATTCCGCCACGAAGGCGAGGATCAGTGCGGGGTCCACATCAACTGCTGCAATGCCAACGGTCCCAGGGCTTTTGCGCTCATCCCGCATGTGGCCTATCAGACTCGGGATGGCGCGGCAATAGTGAACCTCTATGGACCGTCGACGGCCGACATTGTTGTGCGTAAGGGACTTGATGTCAAATTGAGTCAGACCACTGACTATCCGCTCTCGGGACATGTCAGCCTTCAGGTTGACCCACAGCGCACTGCGGCCTTCACCTTGAAATTGCGCATCCCCGGATGGAGTAGCAATACCGAGGTGAACGTCAACGGCGAGCCTGTCAATGGTGTTGCGAAAGGCACTTATTGCTCCATCGAGCGCACATGGCAACCTGGCGATGTGGTGACCATCAACTTTGATATGACCTGCCACGTGCAGCAACTCAACGGTATGCAGGCTGTCACGCGAGGTCCCATTGTCTTTGCTCGCGACAGCCGCTTCCATGATGGCAGCGTAGATGAAGTGTTAGTGATTCAACATAACAACGGTACAGTGAATGCGCAATGCGCTCCCGGCACCTTCTCGTGGCTCCAGCTCACGCTGCCGGCCCAGAAGAGCATCTTCACCCATCCCTTCAGTAGTCCTCAAGAGGTGCACCTCTGCGACTTCGCCTCGGCTTGCAACGATTGGAGCCTGGACACTCGTTATCGGGTGTGGCTCCCGAAGACACTCGACGTGCAAACCATGGAATAAGCTACAGATAGAATTGGGGCTGCTGATAGGGTCTGCAGCCCCAGCCTCAGGTCGAGAGCCACTGTTCAGTTGAGTTCCTCAAGCTGCACGGGCCCCATCAGTCCGGAGGGTAACAGGGGCGACGATGCCTTGAAACCACAGAAGCTGCTCCAGGTGTAGCGGTGGGCAGAGGGCTGTAGATCGCCGATGATGCGGTTAGGCCACAAGTTGACCACCTTGATGCGCAAATCATTTCGGCCCTTGCGGAGCATCCGGCTTACATCGAGTGTATAGGGCTGTTTCCAGGCTGTACCCGCGGTGACACCGTTGACCTCCACTTCAGCCATGACGCCTACACGCCCTAAATGGAGCACATAGCGCGACGATGGATTCAGATTCCTTAGCTTGAAGGAGCGACTGTAGAGGGCAGTGCCAGAGTAGTAACGCAGAGCACTGTCGGTCGATTCTGTCCATGAGGCCAGCTGTTCATAGTTTACTTTCGCCGGAGCTCCCATCCCGCTGAGGAACTCTGCCGTCCAACCGGTACTGAGGTCGATGAGTTGTTGTTGTCGGGGGTGCGGTATCTCGAGCCGTGTGCTGTCAGTGGGCTCACGCAGCACAATGAACACGGCATCGTGAGGCTCCAGTGAGAGCGTCACCTCGGTGCGCCCCTCCCGCATCACATAGGAGGCCGGTTCCATACGTCCGTCGTCGGCATGCCAGAGTTCGGGCTTGCGCCCCGTAGTGCGCAGACTCACCGTGGTATTGAGAATGCTGTCGCGGGTGTTGCTCAGCCAATAGAAGTCGCCATCAACGGCCTGACGGTGCACATAGTTAAGCTTGTTCATGTCGGGCGAGGAGCAGTCGGGATTTATGCCCCATTCTCTGAGCGCCTCCTCGAGTGTGGGGGTAGTCATCACATTGGGATGATGCTTCTCCCAGATGTCGGCGGTCAAGCGGGCGAACTCCAGGGTGTCGTCCTCCAGACTCATGGTCTGCTGCGGCTTTTGTCCCCATACTTTGCAGCCCGCTTTCACCAGTTCATGCAAGCGTCGCAGCGAAGCCAAAGTCATACGCCGGCACTGCTTGTCGAGGGCCAACACCCGGTAGGACATGCCCGAGGGTGCCTTCAACCGCCCGTCAACCATGGAAACATCGTTCTGCAAGGCCTCAGCGTTCAGGAAGTCGTAGGCATAACCTTGGGGTACAGGCGGCAGGTCATTGATGAAGATGCCCGTGATATTGTTGTCCTCACCATAAAAGTAGGCCACATCGGCCACGTAGTTTCCCTGCTGCATCATGGAGGCGCTGCGCGTGAGATAGCTTATCCACGGTTTGGCCATAGAGGCCCAGGTCTCATGCCGATTGAACCACTGCCCATAGATGCCCAATGCCAGACCGGGCCGGTGCACGTCGTCGGGCTGGTGGGCACTCTCATGGATGACAAAGCGGTTGAGTCCGTAGGCCAGTTCACAATCGGCCACAGGCTTGATATTGCCAGGCCAGTAGGTGTGCTCGCGACCGTGGCGCCCGTCAGCAGTGAACGATTCACCCGCAACCAATCGTTTCCCGTAGAGGTGAGCGGTCGACGACGACTCCTTGATGTCCATTCTGTAGTTGATGCTGGGTACTCCGTTGTCACTCATCCACATGGCACCCATGGGAATATCGGCCCGGCGCTTCACACTCATTCCGTCGGGCATATACTGACGTCGCCCCTCATCCGACTCGAAATAGGTGTTCATGCCATGGCGCTTGGCCACTGCTGAAACCTCGCCATAGAGGTTCTCCGTATAGAGGTCGCCGAGGGTGCGCCGAAAGTCGGAGAGGAAGGCATCGGTGCTCCTGCCGTCGACGAGCAGCTCGCCGGCCAGTGCCGGGAGCCACTTTACGAGAGCATAGCCGCGGCGCTTTGCAAACTCCTGAGGCAACAGTGGAGTCCAGGTTTGGCTACCGGCTTCATAGCTGTCGATGAGCAGATTGCCAATGCCCGCAGAGCCGAGCTTGCCGCCGGTGGCCTCGGCGTAGGTCTGGAGATAGTGTTCCAGATAGCGGTTCACAGCCTCGCGGTCCATCTTGTCGACTTCAAGTCCGGTACCCTCAGGTGAGGCAGGATGATTGAGCTTTCCCGTAAGCGCCCAACCGAAACGATAGATTCGCCAACGGCCCTTGGGAGCATGCCATCGCAGTCGTCCACCCTCAATGTATGGCGTGACATCCACAACGTCGGAGAGGCTGCAACCCTTTGCCGTAGAGGGCGTGGGGTAATCGGGCAGGTCGCCAAAGGCAGCGAAGCCGCTTTTCTCTTCAGCAAACTGCACACGGCTCACAGTGGAGAGGCTGAGCTCAGCCAAACGGAAGAATTGCCCTGAGCCATCCTGCTCGGGTATATGGCACACCAACCGGAAATTGCGCGCTGTGGTCGGAGGAATGTCGACGGTTTGGAGTGGAGCGCCGCCCTGGGGGACATCGCATACTTTCTTATATAGGATTCCGTCGGCAGAGGCCTGCAACTCGTAGAGTTTTTGCCGGCTACCAGAGTCCCAACCATCGCGCACCCGTCCATCGCACATGCTAAGGGCTTTGATGGTAACCATCTTGGGGAAGCTGATGTCCACCCACAAACGACCGTCGGAAGCAGCTCTGATTCGTTGCATTGTCCGCACGTCACCGTCGTACAGACACGCAGCTTCTAGCGTACCCCCTGAGCTGGTAGCTGTGGGATGCAACTCGTCCATGGGGATATCGTCGGGAGACATGCGCACGGCCACACAAGCAATGTCGTTATAGAGGGCCGAATCGGGGCGCTGAGCCGAGAGTGTGTTTTGGAAGGTGCCCGACTCGGCAAAAGGCTCGGGCAGTGAGCAGTCCAGCTGTCGGCCACCACTGACCACCATAGAGCGCCAGGTGAGTCGCTTCATGGCATCCTGACGGGGCACCCACGGACCACCCGTGTTGCTCCATCCCGGCGAGCTGGGCAGTGTGACTTCCAATCCCAATGAGTCGGCCAGGTGAATGGCATAGACTAAGCAGTCCTTCCAGGGAGCCGTCATATAGGCCACACGCGGTCTCACAATGCGGGGAACACTGAACCCGGCATCGAAGATGTGAACGCCGCCTAAACCGATGTCGTGCATCCAGGTGAGGTCTTTGCGGATACCCTTACGCGTGATGTTCCCGTTCATCCAGTGCCACCATACTTGGGGGCGTGCCTCGGCTGAGGGATGCAGAAAGGCCGTCTTCAGATCGGTAGTTTGGGCGAAGCAGGTGGAAGCGAAGGTGGAAAGAAACGCGCAAATGGCCCATGTGAAAGTGTGGAATAGAGGTTTCTTCATAAGCTTGATTTTAAGGAGAATATACGGTAAATGAGCTTCCGCCGAGTGGCGGTGATGAGTGCTGTGTAAGGGGTGCGGCATGCTGGAGACACCAACCGCGGGCAATTTCGATAAGCCCAACCGGGATTGGAAACGAGGAAGGCGAAGAAAGCAAGCTGAAAGGCTGCGTTAATGTCGCCACTAAACCGGATACTTTTCATATAGTGATGTTAGATCTACAAAGTAAGGCAAAAGTACGAAGAATCTGCTAAAGACGCAAATAAAAGGAGCCGTTTGTATCGGAGAATTGAGATTATTATGTAATTTTGTCATCAGTAGACACCTAAGGCTTGAAATGAAGAGAACGCGACTGAAAACCATCCTGATTCTTTGGACTATGCTGGCTCCCGCTACGGTAGGAGCACAACAACCTGAAGTGGAATTCCTGAGTGGCAGCCATGGTTTGGCACGCGTCGCCGCAAACTCCAATTGCTTCTTGTTGCCTGAAGACGAGAGCGCAGCCATGAGGCAATGCGTAGTTTAGAGACGGTATGCTCAGAGATAAGAACAAAAAATACGTGCATTATGTTACAGCTTCCATATCGAATCACTTTACCCCTTATCGGCAGTCTGTTGCTCTTGCTGAGCATTGATACTTCTGCCCAGTCCTCCCACCTGACTTCTTACGAGGAGCCTGAAGACCCTGCCTGGCAGCAGGACGACACATGGGACCGGTTAGACAATGTGCTTTATGCCTGTTGGGCATCAAAGGATGTGCACTATGTCCGGTCGAAGGTGCCGACGGGTTGTTTGCGACAGGACACCATAATCTATGGATGGAAAGGAGAGCGTGTGGGTATGGAGGCGGTTGTCTTCTCGAAGATACCCGCAGGTCGGCTCTCGCTCAGGGTTAAAGGCGACCGGCAATTGGCCTCACAGACTCAGGTAAATTGGGTTAACTATGTGCTGACGGATAGTTTCAGAGGCTGTGGCGATCATCCGTCGGGATTTGTACCTTACTTAGTGAACGACATGATAGACACCAGTCCTTCGAGAGTGGTTGACGCACGGACTACACGCCCGATATGGTGCAGCGTGGAGATACCGCATGGGGCCAGAACCGGTGCGCATGAACTGAGAGTGGAGGTGGTGGATGAGCATGACAAAGTAGTCAGAAATTTGCATCTGAAAGTGATAGTGGGAAAACGTTCACTGCCCTCACCGGCGGAATATAAGTTTCAGCTTAATTTCTGGATGCAGCCCTATGCGGTGAGCCGTTATGAGGGTGTCGGCAACTGGAGCCGTGCCCACTTCAAAGCTCTGCGTCCTTATATGAAAATGTTGGCAAGGGCAGGGCAGAAGGTCGCGACGGCCATTCTCTTCTATGAGCCTTGGGGCAAACAAAGCAACGATAAGTTCGAACCGATGGTGGAAACCACACTGCGCGAAGACGGTACCTGGACTTTCGACTTTAGGGTCTTCGACCGCTGGATTGCTTTCCTCGAGTCGTGCGGCATCAAGGAGCAAATCAACTGCTTCTCTATGGTGCCCTGGGATATGACCTTTCGCTACAGGGATGTCAGGACGGGAGGATATGGATATCTCAAGACTACCACCTCGGAAGATGCTTACAAGAAGCTGTGGACGGTTTTCCTAAAGACCTTTGCAGAGCATCTTAGAAAGAAAGGATGGCTGGAGAAGACCTGCATCGCTATGGATGAACGGGGGCTGGAGGCTATGAACGACGCTTACCGAATTTCTCAGGAAGCAGTGCCAGGCCTCAAAATGGCATTGGCTGGCAACTACCACGCTTCACTTGTCGACAAACTCTATGACTACTGTGTGGGCTTCGGGCAGAAGTTCAGTGAAGAAGAACTGGCTCTGCGCAACTCCCGAGGGTGGGTGACAACAACCTATACGGCCTGTCCGGACGGTATGCCCAATGTGTGCTCGAACAATTTGCCTGCTGATTGCGCTTATCTTCCTCTTTACTGTATTGCCAATGGGTTCAATGGCTTCCTGAGATGGGCATGGATGAATTGGACCGACGACCCCATGCACGACACTCGCTTCCGACTGTTCACACCAGGAGATACCTATATGGTCTATCCGGGCGGACGAAGCAGCATCCGATTTGAACGAGTCATCGAGGGAGTGGAAGCGGCGGAGAAGTACCGTATACTCAGAGAAGAGTACGAACAAAGTCATCAGACGGAGGCGTTGCACCGTCTGAATAACGTCCTCGAAGGGTTTAAGTCGGGTCATTTAGCCTCAGAAGAGGAAGCAGCTTATCATGTCAATCGACTGCAACGTGTGCTGAACGGACTGACAGAATAAGCGATTGGATACACGTGGTCCCCATGACCAGGTAGTCTCTGACAAAAGAAGTCTTCATATCGGCCTTTCGTTCTTCCAGGCCAACACGAAGACTTCTTGGTTTTGAGAGGTGCAGCTCTGTCAGCTGACCGTGTGATGTCTATACTTTTGAGGCGAATGCAGTGAGCATCCAGACTGTCTTCTCCTGTGAGGCCAGATAGTCGCTCATCAGTGAGACGGTGACCTCGTCGTTGCCTTCGGATGCTGCTGCGAGCACTTCGCGCTCATCGCTGATGAGGGTCTTCAGGGTCTCAAGGACATACTCGAGTCCCTCTTTGCCCGTCTCGACCACTTCGAGTTCCTTCACCTTCGACTGCTGGAGGTAGGCTGAGAACCGGTGCTCGGGCTGACCGTCGAGCTGGAGTATGCGCTCTGCCACTTCGTCGACTTTCGAGGCTACGTCGTTGTAGAGCTCTTCGTACTTCTCGTGGAGGATGAAGAAGCCGTGGCCCTTAATGTTCCAGTGCAGGTTTCTGAGGTTGGTGTAGTGCACCTGGAGGTCGGCGAGGAGCTGTGAGAGCAGGTTGTTCACTGTGTTTGCATTGTTGGCGCTGAGGCCGGTGATTGCTAAAGTCTTCATATTCTTATTGTTTTTTATTGTTAATTCTCTTTGTTTCTTTTCTCTGGTGCAAAGGTACTGACTTCTCGCCCATCTCGCAACAGCCTTTTTCTATCAAGCTATAGAGAACATCTATGTTTCAAGGTTATGTG
>OMVH01000197.1 GCA_900314365.1 uncultured Prevotella sp.
GAGTGGAAATCGGCGGTGCTCAAGCCGAGTTGCGGGAATTCCTGGAGAAGGCGGAAATCCCTGCGGGACGTACGATGCTCGGTCTCTCGGCCCTTCCCTCTGACCATCCTCTTAATATGGGTATGCTAGGCATGCACGGTAACTATGCTCCAAATATCAAGCAACAGGAGTGCGATGTGCTTATTGCCATTGGAATGAGATTCTCAGACCGTGTCACAGGACGTGTCGACCGCTATGCCAAGCAGGCAAAGATAATTCATCTCGATATTGATGCTTCAGAGATAGATAAAAATGTAAAGGCTGAAGTTGCTGTTGTTGCAGACTGCAAGGAGAGTCTACCTGCCTTAACCCTGCTCTTGAGGAAAGCTAACCATAAGGTATGGCGTGAGTCATTTGTCCCGCTTCAGAAGAAAGAGCAACGCGAGGTCATCACCCCAGCCACTCATCCGGCGGCTGACGGCCCGCTGCTGATGGGAGAGGTTGTGGAGGCCGTTGCCGAAGCTTCGCACGGCGAGGCTGTCCTTGTCAACGATGTTGGTCTGAACCAGATGTTCTCGTGTCGTTACTTCAAGTTCCGTCGCGAGCGCAGTATCGTCACAAGTGGCGGGCTTGGAACCATGGGGTTCGGTTTGCCGGCAGCCATAGGTGCCACCTTTGGTGCCGCTGATCGGCAGGTGTGTCTTTTTACAGGAGACGGTGGTTTCCAGATGTGTATAGAGGAACTTGGAACCATCATGGAACAGCAGGCACCTGTTAAGATTATTCTGCTCAATAATAATTACCTGGGCAACGTCAGACAGTGGCAGGATCTTATGTTCCATCACCGTCGTTCGTTCACCCATATGCTCAATCCCCGCTACGAAGCGTTGGCTGAAGCCTATGGGATAGGCTACGATGTGGCCATAAGACATGATGATCTGGCAAAAAAAGTAGAGAGAATGCTGGCTGCTTCCGGTCCCTTCATACTCGAATGTGCTGTGAAGGAAGATGAGAATGTCACGCCGATGGTGACACCGGGGAGTTCTGTTGATGAAATGAAGTTGCATCTGGATATCTGACTTATTATGGAGAAAAATTTCTATACATTATTAGTTTATAGTGAAAATGTGGCGGGAGTACTGAACCAAGTTACCGCCGTGTTCACGCGCAGACAAGTGAATATAGAGAGTCTCAATGTTTCGGCCTCCAGCATTGAGGGTATCCATAAGTACACCATCACCTGCTGGAGCACTCTCGATCAGATAGAGAAGATAGCTAAGCAGATAGAGAAGAAGATTGATGTGCTCAAGGCATCCTATTATACTGATGATGAGATATTCATCTACGAGATTGCTCTTTTCAAAATTTCTACGCCCGTACTGCTCGACAATCCGGACATCTCGAGGGCTATCAGACGCAGTGACGCAAGGATGATGGAAGTGAATCCTGTCTATTCCACAGTGCTCTTGGCGGGACTGACTGACGACATTGCCGGCCTCTTCGGTATCTTGGACAGCTACCACTGTCTGTTGCAATACTCACGTTCGGGCAGAGTGGCCGTGACTCGAAGCAAGCAGGAACCTATTAAAGACCTCGAAGAATAGCACTTGCCTTATTGGGACGGGTAGCCGCAACTGTGGATGCTTGAAGAGCAACCGGAAAGTGTAAGAACTGCTTGTTAAGTTGTCATGGTATTGTCAATATAATTAAAAAAGAGTAAGATAATTTTGGTAATACAAACGAAACTGTTATCTTTGCAGCTGAAAAGATGTAAAGTTAGTAGATTCGGGATGAGAGAATAATCACAACAACAACATTATTAACACTTATAGATTATGGCGAAAATGAATTTTGGCGGCGTGGAAGAGAACGTCGTGACGAGTAAGGAATTTACAGTAGAGAAAGCACGCGAAGTGCTGAAGGACGAGACGATAGCCATCATCGGATATGGCATTCAGGGCCCTGGTCAGGCAGGGAACCTGCGTGACAACGGGTTCAACGTTATCGTGGGACAGCGCCCCGGCCGTAGCTATGAGAAAGCTAAGGCAGACGGATGGGTGCCCGGAAAGACACTTTTCTCCATTGAGGAGGCTGCACAGAAGGGCACTATCCTTTGTATGCTCTTGGCTGATGCCGGTCAGATAGCTCAGTGGCCTACGATAAAGAAACATCTGGCTCCCGGTAAGACGCTCTATTACTCTCATGGTTTCGCCATCAACTGGCAGGATCGCACTGGTGTGGTCCCGCCCAAGGATGTGGATGTCATCATGGTGGCACCCAAAGGCTCTGGGACGTCACTGCGCACGATGTTCAAGGAGGGTCGTGGACTGAACTGCTCGTATGCAGTCTATCAGGACGCTTCGGGTAAAGCCAAGGAGAAGACATTGGCTATGGGTATAGGCATCGGATCGGGCTATCTCTTCGAGACCACTTTCCAGCGTGAGGCCACCTCCGACCTTACTGGAGAACGTGGCGCACTGATGGGAGCTATCGAGGGACTGTTAGAGGCTCAGTACAATGTGCTGCGTGAGCACGGTCACTCGCCTTCAGAGGCTTTCAATGAGACAGTCGAGGAACTCACTCAGAGCCTGATGCCTCTGTTCGGTGAGAAGGGCATGGACTGGATGTATGCCAATTGCTCGACCACGGCCCAGCGCGGCGCTCTCGATTGGGCACCCCGTTTCCGTGAGGCAATAACGCCTGTGATGGAATGGCTTTATCTGAGCGTGAAGACGGGGCAGGAGGCACAAATCTCCATCGACAGCAACTCGAAGCCGGACTATCGCGAAAAGCTGAACGCCGAACTAAAGGCTATGCACAACATGGAGATGTGGCGTGCCGGAGAGACAGTGCGTAAACTTCGTCCCGAGAACAGCTAACACTCTGGGAATGGATTAACGGAAGATAAACTTTTTCATTTGCTTATATTCCAGGATACCGTATGCAATAGCTGTGGAGGATAGGGAAGAAGGCAGAGTGAATATAAAAGACAACGAGCAGGTCACAATGACTTGCTCGTTATCTTAAATGGATTTCCTTTTCATGCTCAGTCTTCGATGATGCCGATTTCTTGCCAGTCGGAAACGAGTTTCTCGCTGTCGGCGAGGGCTGTTTGCTCATCGACATCATATTCGGCCACTAACAGCTTTACCATTTCCTTGGAGGTGAATTCCTTACCTAACAGTTTTCTCCAAAGGTAGGCTGCTGTTTCATTCATACTTATAATGCTGTTGAAGTCGATATTTTCCTCGCCTTCTGCCACAAGTATATTCTCACCGCAGATGGTGCGCAGATTGAATCCTTTTTTTTCTTTCATATTCTGTTTTGTTTGGGTTTTCTTGTTAAACTGGTCCGAAAAGGGGAAGAAAAATCCTGCGATAGAAAGCCAGCAAATATCTTCTTACCGGATACAGCCGGGTCCATATCCAGGAATAAGTCTTCCATTTGGTGCCCGTGATGAGGTCCATGGATTTTCGTCCTTTACGATAGAAGCCAATGATGCATGCTCTGACATCATCTGTTGTGCAGTATTCACATGCCAGGTTGCCATCGCCACGCAAGGTAATACGATCACCGTCGATGCGGATGATGCGGTGAAGAACATAGTGCCCTGGGTTTACTTCTGCGAGAATAGGGTCGCCCACTTTGTAGCTTACAGGTTCCGTCAGGAGAGCTTCATCGCGATTGTCCTCTAAGAAAGGCCTCATGGACACACCTCCGAGCCGCAGCTTCACGTTATGGCCTTCGTGGAGCAGCTTCACTATCTCCGGAAAAAGTTGGGCGTTGGGAAACTTTACTACTTGTATGCTCATCTCATTGTGCGATAGTGTTCTTGCAAAGCAGTGCTGCTTCCTTGTCGGGGAGACAGTGGAGTGTGTAGACGGGTACATTCTCTATGATACGTGTCACCGTGTTGCATATCTTATTGTAAATGTCGATGTCCCATTTCATTGAGGAGCATGAAGGAAGCACGGAGACAAAGGCTTCTACAGGGGAGAGACGCTCAATGGAATTGACCTTGGCGCGGTCGATGCGTGTCAAGGCACCGAGAGGAGCTTTGACGTTACGGTAGCACGGTGTTTTGCCGCTCCATGGGCTTCCATAGATGAAGGCCTTTCCGTCAACGATTCTTACAATGGGGTTGTCATCGTTCATCAGGTCGCAGTCCGGAATGTATCTTAGCCATGAGCTAACCTGAGTGCTCTTTCCGGTTCCGCTCTTTGCTATGAAAGCGTAGCCCTTGCCTTTGTGTCGCACCAGTGATGCATGGACAAGGAGGCTCTCACGGGCGCTTCCGGCGAAGGCGAATGCCAGCATCAGCGCATTGTTGAGGCCGAAGCTGCGGCGGTTGTAGTTGCCGTTGAGGGCGCAGCTGCACTGCTGGAACGACTTATCTGTGATGAGGAGGGCACAGTCGGTTCCGTCGATATCCCGGATGATAAACTGATAGCCTCCGTTGTCCAGTCGGTCGACCACGGTGTCTCCATTACCTGTGTCGAAGATGCGGATGCGGTGCCGGCGGCTTTTGTCTATGGTTTTCAGCGTGTCGTCAACAGTGAGCGAGAACAGCAAACCGTCCTCTTGCTCCTTTGGGCTTTCTAATACAAAGGGAGCTAAAGAGGGAAGTAGCCGCATACTGTTTGGACCGCTACCCTGAAAGACAAGACGTACGTTAAAGTCCGCTATACGAAAAAGACAGATGTTGTTTGCCATCATGCCAAATTACATCCCTGAGGTCTCACCCTCTGGCGCTCCTCCTGGTTCACCACCGGGATGGCCTCCAGGGCCTCCGCCTCTTGGTCCGCCTTGACGTGAACCCTTCTGCTTGAGTTGCTTCTTGGCTTCTTTCCTTGCTTTCTTCTCGGCATCGGCTTCTTTCTTTTGCTGTTCTACAGCGTTGATGTCCACCTGTACGGGAGAGTACTTGAAGTCAGTTTCGGTGAGGTATTTTACGTTGTACTTGGTCTTGCCAGTGGTGTACTTCTTTGTGAACTTGAGGTATTTCTTCTCTATATCCTTTTGTTTGAGTGCAAAAGTAGTGACGCAGGTAGGAGCTTTCATCCCATGCTCTTTCAGATAGTCGCGAAGCTGATAGGAGTAGTTCTCGCGGCTATAGAGGAAGTGGGTTTTACTCTCAGTCCAGGCGCTGTCTATCTTCTGAATGCTTGTGAAGTAGACTGTGGAGTCATTAAACGAGGCAGCGAAGCCAAATACATATACAGTTGTCTGCTTGTTGGAGCGAGCCTGGACGGTGGTGGCCCCCAGGGCAAGCAGGAACAGCAAACATGTTGTCAGCCTGTAAATCAATCTCATTATCTTCTTTTTATTACTTATTGTCTTTATCCTGCTCAGCTGCCGAGGTAGGTTCTGAGCACTTTGTCCTTGGTGTTGCTGCGGAGGTGGCGGATAGCTTTTTCCTTGATTTGGCGCACTCTTTCCCTGGTCAGTCCGAACTTGTCGGCAATCTCCTCGAGTGTCATCTCCGGCTGGTTGATACCAAAGAAGCAGGTTATTATGTTGCGCTCTCTGTCGCTCAGCGTGGCAAGGGCCCTCTCTATTTCGAGTTTCAGCGACTGTTGGTCGAGCTCTTCGTCTGCACTTGGTGCGTCCTCGTTGGGCAGGATGTCGAGGAGGCTGCTGTCCTCTCCCTCTACGAAAGGTGCATCCATAGAGACGTGCTTGCCGTTGAGTTTCATCGCATCCTTCACCTTGTCTTCGGAGAGGTCAACTTCCTCAACTATCTCCTCGATGCTTGGCCTGCGCTCGTGTTCCTGTTCGAATTTGCTTACTTCTTTCGAGACTCGGTTGACTGAGCCCACCTGATTGAGCGGGAGCCTGACGATGCGGCTCTGCTCGGCAATGGCCTGAAGAATGCTCTGACGAATCCACCACACGGCGTAGGAGATGAACTTGAATCCCCTGGTCTCGTCAAACTTCTGGGCAGCTTTAATAAGTCCGAGATTGCCTTCGTTGATGAGGTCGGGCAGGCTCAGGCCTTGGTTTTGATATTGTTTGGCTACGGAGACCACAAAACGCAGGTTGGCTTTAGTGAGCCTTTCGAGTGCAGCCTTGTCTCCATGCTTTATTCTCTGTGCCAATTCTACTTCTTCCTCGGGTGAAATCAGCTCCTCATGTCCAATGTCCTGAAGGTATTTGTCAAGTGAAGCGCTCTCCCGATTGGTAATAGACTTTGATATTTTAAGTTGCCTCATGGTGGTTCAGTGTTTACAGCATGGTTGCAAATTTAGCCAATTATCTTGTTCCTGGCAAACTTTCAGGACTTTTTCTTTCGTCTGTAACTATATTTTACGGTTGCGAAAGAGGCTTGCCGGGGACAGGGTGGAATTTGCCTGTCTATAGAGCAGAATGAGGAGTACTTGCAATGAGTCTTGAATGCCGGGCGAGAATGAAAAGAGGAGGTCAGTGTTGTCCGGTAGTTTCTGCTGTGTAGAATCGGTCGAACACCTTCCTCAGCTGCTTCCTGTCAGCAATGATTTCTCTCACCCGTCTGAGGTTTTCTGCGTTGGGTGAATTGGGAATCCAAAGCTTTATATAGCCTGCTGTGGAGTACTTGGCATCCATGTGCTCGGCAAATCGCTTCCATTGTTCCTCTTTGTCAAGTTGAGGGTAGTTCTCCAGTCCGTATTCTACGGCGCGGCGGAAGACGGTGTCGGGATCAAGGTCGCGGTCGGCCTCTGCTACAATCTTACCGTAGATGCTGCGCGGTTCCCGGCTTAGCGAGGCTCTGTGGTCTTCCACAGCCTCCTTCATAATTTTTATTTGTTCGGGCGAGAACCATCTTTTAAGTCGTGCGTCGGCAGCAAGAATCTTTCCTCCTGTTATATGGTGTATGGCCCGGGGCCCCGACATGCCGAGGTCGTGGTAGGCAGCGATTGTGTAGACCATGTCGATGTCGGTGCCTGTGAGATTGGCGAGCTCCAGCGAGTTGGCAATGACGCGTTGTACGTGAGCCAGACCGTGGCTATTGCCGAAGGCGTTGTAGCGTGGCAGGATGTCGCGTTCCACGAAAGCCATCAGCTCGAGATTAAGATGTTGTCTCATAAGGGTGTAAACGAATTTAGAAGAGCATGAAGATGGCTGATGAGAGCACGCCGAAAGTGAACATGTTTCGCGACGTGAGTCCGAGAATGGTGTTCAATTCTCTACCCGAGCCAATGGAGCGCATCCGTTTCAAGGTGCTCACGTGCCAAAAGAGGTAGGGGGTCAGCATGATTGCGTCCAGGACGAGCATCTCCCACAGAGGCATCAAGGGGTCTGTCGGATAGCAGCAGCTGACGGTTACGACTAAGGCCGAGGCGATGAGGCCAAGCCAGAGGTAGACGTGTTCGGCATTATGCTGTCCGAGGCGCACAACAAGAGTGAACTTGCCGGCACGCCGGTCGTTGTCGCGGTCGCGGTAGTTGTTAACGATGAGCAGCGTGTCGATAACCAGTCCGCAGGCTATGCCCGACAGCAGTACGGCCAAGTTGAAGTGAGGCTCAGGCACTACAACATAGAAAGTGAAGCCCACAGGCACCAGTCCGAAGAACACGAGTACCAGCACATCGCCCAGTCCTTTATAGGAAAAGAAGGTTGTGTAGAGAAAAGCGAAGAGCACGCAGGCTGCTCCTACGACAACAAGCCACGGACCTCCATAGAAGATAAGGGGCAACCCTACGGCGCAGGCCAGTGCACTGGTCAGAACGAGCCCCTTGCGCATGGTTCCAAGCGTTATCCATCCTTCCGCGCAAGCCCTTTTGGGGCCGAGTCGGGTGGCATCGTCGTTGCCATGAACAAAGTCGAAGTAGTCGTTGATGAAGTTGGAGTCAATCTGCATAAGGAAGGCGAACAGGAGGCAGAGCAGAGCCGGAAGAAGCCTTATTTCCCCGAAGCCGCTCTCCCGGACAGCCAGGGCGCAGCCCATCATGACGGGCACGGCGGCTCCCGTGAGCGTTTTGGGTCTTGCTGCGAGCCACCAGGCTCGGGGGCTGTTGACAGCCGGAGGTGTCTGCGTTAAAGTCTTGTTGCTCTTAGAAGAGTCAGCCATATTTTTTGTCAGTCTTTATGTGCTTTAGTTAAAGAAGTTCCAGCTCACTCCCATGCGCAGTATTCTTGGGTTGATGGGGTAGTGGGGCGTGAGGAAATAGTCCTTGCGACCGCTGCCCTCGTTGACGTGAGAGAACATGAAGAAGAAACGTGTGCGCTTCAAGTGGAAGTTGAGATAGACGTTCACGATGGGATAGTTGCCCACCTCCACGCGGTTGTCGCCTTCCTGTACCGCAAACTGTCCGAGGGCGGGGCTGTAGTCGGGAGCATAGTATTTGGTGAAGTAGCGTACGTCGGCTCCGAACTCCGTACTCAGCACGTGTGCGATTTTGAACTTCAGGTAGAGGTTGCTCCACACATTGAGCGTTGGCAGCGGAAGGATGTCCTTCTGTGTGGAGTTTTGCCATGTGACGGCGTTCTCCCACATGAGCGGCCCGAGCTTGAAGTCCTGCATGAGCTGTGCGCTGATGACGCTGATGGCCGAACCGCTCTGTCGGGGCGTTACGGTCATGCCTTTACGCAGGAAGTTATCGTCGATGGTGTAGCTCATACCCAGATAAGTGTAATTGGTCAGTTCGTCGACGGCCACGCGCAGTCGTGTCCTTGTTTTCTTGCTGGCCAGAATTCCTTCAATGCGTGAGTGGGTCATATTGTCAAGATCGTTGTCCCACATGAAATGGCGGCTGCTGTAGTGCCGGTAGTAGAAAGAGGGTTTGAATCGGTGGAAGAATGCTTTGGCGGCAAGGGTCACCGTGTCGCCGAAGAGTGGGAAGTGGAGGTCGGCGCGGGCATCGAGGTTGATGCGCCCCGCATCCTCACCGGCAAAGAACACTTCGCCGAGCACGTTGAAGTGGAGCATGCGTCCTTGTGTCTTGCTCATCTCACCGCCTGCCGAGAGGTTGTGCTCATTCCATGTTCTCCTGCCTGCTGAATCCGGAAGTGTGAAGTGGCGCAGCTCGTGGGTGATAAAGGCTTTGAGCCCGGCTTTGGCCCATTTGTTGAACCCTTCAAGGAGCGAGATGGCGAAGGTGTTGCGGAGTCTGAAGTGGCGCGTCATGTCGTAGATGGAATCACCGCTAAGGGGCTCTGCCACCTTGTAGGTATTGGCATAGAATCCCTCGGGGGTATTGTACGACTGATAGATACGGCGGTAGTTGTCGAAGCTTACGGTGTGGAAGAAGCTCGTCACGGGGACGTACTCATTCTTCAGCCAGGAGGTGTCCTCTTTTTCTTTCTGCCCGAGCGCAATCAGGCTGTCGGCAGCTTGCTTGCCGTCCACTTTGATGCGCTGTCCGTCTCCGGTCCTGGTCAGGGAGTCAGCCGCTTCGGCCGACATGATTTTTGCGCCCTCCGGTCTGCCTTTGAAGGTTGTTGTCTGCTTGTCTTTGTTGCGTGAGCGCAGGTTGTCTTGCTCATCCTCATCGTCCTCGCCGTTCTGCTCCTGTGCGCGTCGCCGGGCCTCTTCGTTCTCTTTCTTCGAGGCTATGGCAAACTTCCGGGCTTTGATTTCATCGTCGCTCATGCGCACCTTCCGGTTGAAGCCCACGCTATAGCGCTGCGTGAAGAAGATATGTTGGTTGTCGTTTCTGTTCCAGTTCTCCTGCAGCACGGTAGGTATCTCGTTGGCGGCGTAGTTGTCGTCAAAACTTTCCGGATTGGTGATGTACCGGTCGTTGGTGATTCCGCCGTTCTCGGCCAGTTTCTGATGATTGGTGGAGAAGAGCAGGTGGGCCTGATAGCGGTCGCCGAGATAGCTGCCGTACATGGTGTAGTTGAAGTGGGCTGAGGATTGATTCGCATAATATCCGCGACCGTAGAGGTAGTCGAACTTGAAGCCGAATCCTAGCTTTTTGCCTGCGTTGACACCGAACTTGGCCGTGAGGTGGTCCTCGCCGTTGGTGCGGTTGCCCGCGTTGTTGTAGCTTATGTTTGTGATGGGCGAGAGGGTGTTGGTGAAGTGGAATTGTCCCGGTCTGACAATAAAGTAGTCATAGGGAACGGTGAAAAGAAACTGGTCGTCGGCTTCGGGACGGTCGAAGAACAGGCGGCTCTGGCGGGGTGCGCCGAGGTTGCCGGTGGTGTTGTATTCCCCATGAAGTCCCGTGGTGAAGATGGTGTTGGGGTAGAGGTGGGGCATGGTGTCGGGCTCAGCGGCAGTGCGGTCGCCGAAGCGCTCGTCAACTGTCCAGACCTTGAGCCCGCGGGGTATTTCCTTGTCGCTTCCAAGCGAGTCGGCGCTATTGCCCTGACGGTTGCGGCGGTTCAGTTGCGTGATGTTGCCGTCGACATCCACTTGGTTTCCGCCTAAGCCCATGTCAACCTGTCCTTCCGCGCAAATGGCGCAAAGGAAGAACAATAATAGGGAAAATGTCTTCTTCATCTATGAATCAAACGGAAGCAGCACTCAACAATCTTGAACACCATAGCGACGAGGATGACAATGATGCCGGCATTGTGGCTGGCACAGAAGTAGACAATCAGTCCTGCCAGGGCTCCTATGATGAAAAGCGTGTTGAGGACATTCCTCGTCTTGAAGTATTTGTCTTTGGGCGCACGGGCCATTCTGTGATGCGGACGGACGGCATACTGCGTTTCCGGCTGTTGCCCCTCATCTATCTTATTGTTCATCGATAACGGAATAAGAAGTTATGAATCAAGCTACTATTTCGCGCGCTTGCCTTACTGCCGGTGGCTGCGGGTCGGGCAAGAAGGCTGCGCCTTACTTCAGTGCATTCGTGATGCTTGCGAAGATTTCGTCCTTGCGATCGATGGTGAGCCTGCGGAACTTGCCGGAGCCATTGAGCAGCTTCGTGCCCTTCTTGTTGATGGCTTTCTTGTCGGTAATCCAATCCTCGGCGCTAATCTTGAGTTCCGTCGGACGGCCCTCCTCGTAAAGATAGCTCAGACGAATCATTTGCAGGTTCAAGTGGCCGTCGGTGCATTCAGCCACGAGTGTATAGTAGAACTGTGTGCGGTCGGTGGAGATGAAGTTGCGTCTGAAGGTCAGCCATTCTTTCATGGTGGCTGCAATCTTATGGTCCTTAGGGTCGACGAGTGCCACGCGGCTGTTTATTTCGTCCTCGCCCTGAACGAGTTGTCCCATCCACGACAGAGTGGTCTGATAGATGTCGGCAGCTGTCTTCCCCGGCACGTCGAGGTCCAGTGTGAACACCACGTCGCCCTGAGCATCCTGCGGCACGGCCCCTGCCAGATAGCGTGGATTGTTCTTCTCGTCGTCATCGTCTTTCTTGCTGTCCTTCTTGGCAGGAGCAACGGGCTTGGCCGTGTTCTGGTCGGGCAGAGTCCAGCCTTGTGTGGTAGTCATCTGCTCGTTACCGGCCTGCTCAGCTTCCTTTTTCAGTTTAGCTGCTTCCTCTTTATATTGCTGTGCCTCAGCCTTTGCCTTCTCAATCTCCTTTTGTATTTCGGCATTGCGCTGCTGTTCTGCCTGCGCTTTTTTAGCCTCTTCCTCAGCCTTTTGCCTGGCCTCTTCCTTGGCTTTTTGCCTGGCTAACTTTGCAGCCTTCTTGGCTTCTTGCAGCGCCTGCTTAGCCTGCTCGGCTTCCTGCCGGGCCTGTTCCAGCTGTTGCTCTGCGGTAAGATTGCTTTGTGCCTGTGCACAAGCGGGCGCTAATAGGAGCGTCAATGCTATGAGGATATTTCTCATTGTCAGATAGGTTTTATATTGTCCTGCAAAGATAATAAAATAAGGCAGACTAAGTTTATAATCCACAATATTTAACATTGTGGCCGCCCTGTCGCAGGGAGGCTTCCGCCCGTCGGCCGCCCTGTCGCAGGGCAGTTTTCTCATTCCCGCGACAAAGTTACAACCCGTTTGACTTCGCACCAAATAGAATGGCTCTATTGCAGTTAAAATCTGTTAACTCTTCCCCCGCGCCGCCAGTTTACGGGACACGGGATGCGAAACGAGGCGGGGAGAGAGGGGTGCGGGAAGGCACTGCTCCCGCAGGCAGCAAGTGCTCCAAGCTCTCCCTGCGCTGCACCGCTGCACCGTTGCACCGTTGCATAAGGTGCATTCTGACATTCTGCGGGAGAGTGGCCGAAAATGAGATATTAGAGTAAAAATATATTACAATATTATATTATTAATATTATATAAACTATTAATT
>OMVH01000238.1 GCA_900314365.1 uncultured Prevotella sp.
CTGTATGTGGCCTCTACGAAAAATATGCCTTACCAACGAGAAAAGCGGAAGAACCCTTTCTTGTCTTGCTTGCGGGAATCTATCTGGGCAAGAAGTTAAACTTGATAGCCAAACAAAGCCGGTGCCTCGCAGTCTTTACAGGGTAAGGCACCGGGAGGAAGAACTTCATCAGTTGCCGATGAAAATCTCGTCGTCATCGAGCTGCGATTTCTCGGGCTTTGGTTTGGACTTGTCGGTTTTGGGTTGCTGGCGGAGCTTGCCCTGAGCATCGAAGAGACCGTAGGTGGTGCGCAGAACACTGAACTCTGTACGGCGGTTGAGCTGGTTGCACGTCTCCTGATTCTCTTTCTTTTGCTTTTTAATGAATTCTTCTGTGAGCACGTCGCCCTCTTTGAGCCAGTTGTATTTCTCCGTGAGTTTCTTCTTCACTGTCTTAGGTTTCGACTTTCCGTAACCCACGGCAGTGAGTCGGTCGGGAGCTATACCCTTGGCTATGAGATAATCGACGACCGATTGTGCCCGCCGCTGTGACAGTTTCTTGTTGTATTCGTCGCTGCCTTTGTAGTCGCAGTGGGCGGCGAGCTCTATCGTGACGTTGGGGTTCTGGTTCAGGAGTTTCACGAGCTCGTCGAGTGCTTTCATAGACTCAGGACGGAGCGTAGCCTTGTCGAAATCGTAGAAGATATTGTCGATGAGTACGGGAGCTGAGATAGAGGCCAAGGGGAATTGCAGGACATACTCCTTCGATTCTTCCGACTTCTCTACTCTGATTTCCTCCTGGTGGTTGAGGAATCCTTTGCATGATGCAAGCAGCAGATAGTCCACTTCCGGCTTCATCACGTAGGTGAAAGAACCGTCGCCCTTGACGCTGAGTGTTTGGTTGGTGCCGTCGGAGCCCACGATCCTCACCTGCGCTGCGGGCAGTTCGTAGCCGTCCTTCTCGTAGACCCATCCTTTGATGTTCTGGATTATTTCAGGATTTTCGAAGCTGTAGATGTGGTCCCATCCATGACCGTCGTTGCGGCTTGAGCAGAAGAAGCCACGGTTGTGTGGCCCTTCGAAGGTCATGCCGAAGTCGTCACCGCTGGAGTTGAGCGGATAGCCAGGGTGGAAGATGCGGTACTTTCCGTCGTTGCCGGGTATGGCGATGTAGATGTCGAGTCCTCCCATGCCCGGATGCCCGTCGCTGGAGAAATAGAGGTCACCGTTAGGACGGAAGGTTGGAAATTCCTCGTTGCCAGGGGTATTGACAGGTGCTCCGAGGTTCTCTACTCCACCTAATCCTGCGGCAGTGATGCGTACGCGCCAGATGTCGAGTCCTCCCATACCGCCGGGCATGTCGCTTGTGAAATAAAGCCATTCGCCGTCGGGAGAAATAGCAGGATGGGCGAAGCTGGAGAGGGTGTCGCGGCTGATAGGCACGTCGGTGGCCTTACCCCAGGAGGCATCCGACCGCGTGGACTTCACGATGCGGGCGTAGCGCGGGTTCTGAGGGTCAACGAGACATTGGGTGAGATACATGTCGCGGCCGTCGGGAGAAAGCGAGCAGGCGCCTTCGTCGTAATCGGTGTTGAGGCCTCCTGCTACGGCTTCAGGCTTTGTCCATTTGCCTTTATCGTCCTTCTGCGACATGAAGATGTCGGCGGCTTTAGCCCCCGTGATGCCGCTGAGCTCATTGCCCATAGCTTCATTGCGTGTGGAAGTGAAGTAGAGCCGGTCGTAGTTGTCACCCCCGAGAACAGGACTGTAGTCGTCGCGTCGCGAGTTGAAAATGTCCATGCGCTTCACGGTGTAGCGACTGCCGTCCTTCTTCCATTGCGGAGCCTGCCGGGCCGAGGTCAGTCCGTTGCGTGCCAGTACATTTCCTGGCATGGTGTCGAGCACAAGCTTGAACTCCTTCTCCGCACTCTTGTAGTCGCCCGACTTGAGCAGCAGGCGTCCTAAGGCAAGGTGAGTATCAAGGCTGTCCTGCTTGTAGCGCACCACGTTTCGGTAAGCGGCAATGGCTTTGGGGGTGGAATTGATGCGGTCATAACAGTAGGCCAATTTAGCAGCACGCTGTCCGCGCAGCGCCCTGTCCTTGGCGGCTGTCTGGCGATAGGCCTGCCGGAATTCGTTGGCTGCATCCCAATATTCGCCTATGGCGAGGAACTTCTCGCCCTTCTTTATATGTTTCTCGGCACCGCATCCCCACAGCGTTAGAGCCACGAGGATGATGAGCGCACAATGAAGTCTCCGCATCGTGATTGGATGATGATAAGTATAAGAATATAACGCTGTGATTGGCTGAATATTGCTTTCCAGCCTTTTTGCTTAGCTTCTATCAATCGCTAATCATTAATCAGCCTTCGTCACTTTACCTTCATCAGTCCTTGTCAACTATTATTTGAAGAAGGGAATATTTGCATCCAATCGTTGAAATTCTTATTCAGGAAAGTGCTGATGCCGCAACTCTCCGCAGCCCTGCAGTTTTCCTCAAGGTCGTCGATGAAGAGTGTCTCTGAGGGTAAGGAGCGTGTCTGGCGCAGTAAAAGCCTGAACAGTGCGGGGTCGGGCTTTTGCAGATGGACCCGCTGTGAGAGGAACACCTGGTCGAAATAGTCGTCCACATTAAAGCCGAGGTAGGGGAAGAGATTCCTCACACAATAGCGCCAATGCATCTCGAAGGTGTTGCTGAGCAGGAAAACACGATGTCCTTCGGCCCGAAGCTCCATGAGCATCTCCTTCTTGCGGTCGGGAATTTCTCCTAACATGCGGTCGGCAGCCTCCTCTATCTGGGCATTGGTAGCAGCCGAGCCGGAAAGTCGGCGAAGGGTATCGCAAAAGTCTTGCTCGGAGCAGAAGCCGAGGCCGATGGCCTCAATGGCCTTGCGGGCCTCTGCAGGAGCTTCCTTCCCGAAGAGGTGTCCCATGCCTATGCGTTTGAAGGCGGCCAGGGCAACCTCGGGCTGAAGTCTGACGATGACGCCTCCGAGGTCGAAGACGATGTTCTTGAAGTGTGAATAGTCCTTGGTCATAGTGGGTAGTTGTTGTGGCTCCTTCCGGCTGTTAATGGAAGAAGCCTTGGGTTACTGATTGTTGAAAGGAAGTCGGAAGTCGCAGCCATTGCGCCACTCAGAGCAGCCATAGGCCGTGCGCCCCTTGATGATATGGCCTTTGCCGCATTTGGGACAAGGGCGCCCAACAATGCTGTCGTCGGCCTTGAGAGTGTTTCCCGTCGTAGTAGGCGAGGAGACACTCTGAGGTTGTGTCAACTTTGCGGCCGACGAGGGAGACGTCTTTGGGGCCGGTGCCGTGGGCTTCCGACGACGGGGTGTCTTGGCCTTCTTAAGGTCTTCGTCGGTTGTGACGGTGATATGGCGGTTGCTGTTGTCGCTCAGCACATCTTTGACGATATCGGTAACCTGCTCCTTGAGTCCGTTGATGAAGTCGGCGGGTGAGTACTTCTGGTGTTCGATATCGCGCAGTTTCTTCTCCCAGATGCCTGTGAGTTCGCAGCTGGTGAGCAGCTTCTCGTGGATGGTACTGATGAGTTCGATTCCCGTAGGTGTAGCTACAAGGTTCTTTCGCTCGCGGCGGATGTAATGGCGTTTGAAGAGTGTTTCAATGATGGAGGCCCTTGAAGAGGGTCGTCCTATGCCGTTCTCCTTCATCGCAGCCCTCAGCTCCTCATCGTCGACGAACTTTCCGGCCGTTTCCATGGCCCGCAGCAGCGTTGCCTCAGTGTAGAATTTCGGTGGCTGAGTCTGCTTTTCAGTAAGCGTGGGTGTGTGGGGACCGCTCTCGCCCTCTACGAAGTTGGGCAGGGTGCGCTCGTCGTTGCCCTGCTGTTCGTCGTCGTCAACTTTCTGGGCTTCGCGTGCATAGACTGTACGCCAGCCGGGACTGAGAATCTCCTTTCCGCTGGCACGGAAATCAATATCCTCTACACGTCCCTGCACGGTGGTGGTAGAGAACTTGCAGTCGGGCCAGAAGACGCTGATGAAGCGCTTGGCGATGAGGTCGTAGACATGAAGCTCCATGTCCGACAAGCCCTGTGGAGGAACGCCCGTCGGGATAATGGCATGGTGGTCGGTCACCTTCGAAGTGTCGAATACCTTCTTCGACTTCAAAAGCTTCTTGCCCCCTATGGGACGTATGATGTCGGCGTAGGGCTGGCTGCCGTGAAGGCGTGTCTGGAAAACGCCGTTGAGTATCTGCGGACATTTGGGATAGATGTCGTCGGAGAGATATTGCGTGTCGACGCGGGGGTAGGTGGTGAACTTCTTCTCGTAGAGACTCTGAATAAGATTGAGTGTCAGTTCGGCTGAGAAGCCGAATTTGCGGTTGCAGTCCACTTGTAAGGAAGTGAGATCGTAAAGGTGAGGGGGTGCCTCAGTGCCTTTTTTCTTCTGTACGCTGATGACGGTGAAAGGCTTATTCTCAATGGTTGCAAAGGCCTTCTCGCCCTCTTCCTTGCTGGAGAACCTGCCTTTGGTGGCTGTAAAGAGGGTATCGCGGTAGATGGTGGCCAGCACCCAGTAGGGTTCCGGTTTGAAGTTGTCAATCTCCTGCTGCCGTTTCACTATGAGTGCCAGCGTCGGAGTCTGCACGCGTCCGATGCTCAGCACCTGACGGCCACGGCCGTATTTCAGCGTGTAGAGGCGTGTGGCGTTCATACCTAAGAGCCAGTCGCCAATAGCTCTTGAGAGTCCTGCAAGGTAGAGGCTTTGATAATGTTCCTGTCCCTTGAGCTGGCTAAAGCCTTCACGGATAGCCTCATCGGTCATGGAGCTGATCCAAAGGCGCTTTACCGGGCATTTCACACCGGCTTTCTGCATCACCCAACGTTGGATGAGCTCTCCCTCCTGTCCGGCATCACCGCAGTTGATGATTTCGTCGGCATGGCTGTAGAGTTGTTCTATGACGGCAAATTGCTTTTTAATACCGGCATCCTCAATGAGCTTTATGCCGAATCTTTGAGGTATCATCGGCAGCGAGGCGAGGCTCCAGTGCTTCCAGTTCTCGCAATAGTCGTCGGGCTCCTTCAGTTGGCAGAGGTGTCCGAAAGTCCAGGTCACCTGGTAGCCATTACCCTCCATATAGCCTTGTGCGCGCTTGTTCGCTCCGAGTATGCGGGCGATGTCCTGAGCTACGCTGGGCTTCTCTGCAATACAAACAATCAAAGTAGTTAACTGATAATGAATGTTCTTCGGGTTATCCGGACACTGATGTCGGTTCAGTGCTCTCCCTTTACCTTATTATATATATAGTCGCGGCATTCCTCCATAAGCCACTTGGGAGTGCTTGTTGCTCCACAGATGCCCACGGTGTGTACGCCCTCGAGCCATTCCATGCGTATCTCCTCAGCACTCTCTATAAGGTGGCTGTTGGGATTGACACTGCGACACTCACTGAAAAGCACTTTACCATTGGAGCTCTTCTTGCCGCTGACAAAGAGTATCACGTCGTGAAGCGATGCAAAGGCAGCAATGTTAGGCATGCGGTTGGCTACTTGTCGGCATATCGTGTCGAAGCTGCGGAAGGTGGCATCCTTTGAGATGTGGGCCTGAATGTAGTCGATGATGCGATGAAACTCATCAAGGCTCTTGGTGGTCTGGGAATAGAGATAGATGTCGTGAGTGAAGTCGAGCTTGGCTGCATCCTCGAATTTCTCTATGACAATAGCCTTCCCGTTGGTCTGCCCTACAAGTCCGAGCACTTCAGCGTGACCGTTCTTACCAAAGATGACAATCTGAGCGTCGGGGTGGCTGTCGTATTGTTTCTTGATTCTGCGCTGCAGGGCGAGCACCACGGGGCATGTGGCATCGATGATTTCTATGTGGTTGTGTTGCGCTGTGGCGTAAGTTTCGGGTGGCTCGCCGTGAGCACGCAGCAACACCTTGGCATCATGGAGCTCTTGAAGCTGTTCGTGGTTGATGGTTATCAGTCCGCGCTCATGGAGGCGTTCCACCTCCATGCCGTTGTGCACGATATCCCCTAAGCAATAGAGTTTCTTACCCGCGGCAAGCTCTTCCTCTGCCTTCTTGATAGCAGTGGTGACACCAAAGCAGAAGCCGCTGCCCTGGTCGATTTCTACGGTGATGGAGTGGCTCATTTGACGTGAATTTTAATGATGGCCTTAGCGTGTTGGGGGTCGTTCGTAATCATCAGCACACGGGGCGTGCGTTTCTGTCGTAACAGCTCCCGGGCCACAGCCGTAATTTTGAGGCGGGCCTGCTGTCCGGGCTCTATACGTGTGGAGCTAAGGGATACCTGCAGACCGGCACTGAACATCTGGAGGTTGTTAATCCTCAGTGTAGTGCGTCCATTATTGGTGATGGTGATGTTTCCTTTAAGTTTGCTTTTACCGTTGAAGGCACCAAGGTCGAGAGAGTCCGTTGAAAGCACAAGCTTAGGAGCCAATGCCAACTCGGTGTCGTTCATCTTATTAAAAGAGGGGAGCAGTACAGCTGAGACGCCAATTTCCTTGCTTCGTGCAACTTTGTCGCCGGGGAAGGCACCGAGGTAGATGGAAGTCTGTGTCAGTCCGTAGTCGCGCAGCAGGCGTGAGTCCAGGGTGATGGTGGCTGTACCGGCATGTCCCGGGGCAATCTTGGAAGGAGAAACTTCTGCTTTCAGATAGTTGGGCAGGTGCATGAGCACCGGTTGCACCGTTGACGATGTCGGATTGGAGATATGTATCTTCTTGGTCAGTATGGCTCCTTTGTTGACGTCGTCGAACTCGATATCATCAGCGTCCGTGCGCAAATCACCGAGTTCTACGGGGTAGCTGCCGGTGAAGGATGTAAGTTCACGAACCACCATGCCTTTGACGGTTAGCAGCGTCGGGCTTGCATTGGCATTGCTGTAGATTCCCACTTGCTTGTTGAAGTGCCCCATCTGTTTGGCATCGAAGGTAATCTTCACCTTGAATTCGTCACCAGCTTTGACGGCCGACCGTGGGTATTCAGCCACAGTACATCCACAGTCTGTACGCACCTTTTGGATGATGAGGTCGTGGCGCCCGCTGTTCCTGAGTTCGAATTCGGCAGTTACAGGATTGCGGAACACCACTTGTCCGCAGTCGATGACAGGATTGGGGGCATCTATCCGCTGAGCATGGGCTGTCAGTCCCATCGGACCGACCATCAGCAGCATGAGCAGTTTCTTCTTTGTTTTCATTCTCTCTTTCAAAGTGTTCTTGTGCGAGCGATTCCTATTCCACGGTAATCATCCGCGCGCCTTCACGCCCGTTGTACTCCGGGCTATAAGCGCATTGTACCGTACAGATGCCTGTGTTGTAAGAACCGTCACGATCGATGTAGTATTCAGTTTCAATGACATGACTGCCTTTTGACAGCCTGTCGAAATAATAGTTCGTTGCGTTGTCCTTGGGAGCAATGTAGTAGCCCCAGCGGTAGCCGCTTGTCTGAACGACGGGTTCAAGGCAGGCTGCCCGCTTGTCGACGACTTGGACGAAGTCGTAGTCGCGGTCGGCCTTGATGGTTATCTTGACCTTTACTTTGTCGCCCACTTTAAGCTTTCCTGAGGGGATTACTTCACGTCTGACGCTGATGCCAGCTTCCGAAGCAGCCACCTTGGAGACCGGTTGGAGAGCCTGGACGTAGGCTGCACCCCAACTGGTTCCGCTCGAAGTCTTTTCTATGGTGAGCTTGTTGGCGGTGTTGTCGTTGATGGTCTTCTTCACGTAGCCGAGTCCTGCTGTGGCCTCGGGCATGGAGAGCTTGTTGCCGTCGAGCCTGATGCTGGCCGGTTGCTGCGGTGACAGCTGCCCCGTGTTGCCCTTAAGGAATGCGTAAACGGCATTCACCGTATTGACAGGTGTACTCCAAGCCTGAGTACGCTTCTCCTGGAGAAGCCATCGCTGCATCTCGCTGATGGTTGCAGTGTCCTTGGGCTGCAATAATTGCAGGGCTTCTATAGCATATGCCTGAGTGGGTATGCGGTAGTCGAACCAAGAGTATTGTGCCTTGGGCGTGTCGAAATAGCGTCCTGTCTCCTCTTTGTAAACCGTGTACTCCTTAAGGCTCTGCAGGTATTCGTTGGCTCGTGTCTTCTGACCGTACTGTGCTAAGATAACGGCGGAGTTGGCCTTGCCGTAGATGGTGAGCTTTGTCGGAGCCTTAGCCAGTAAGCCCACGAGGTAGTTGATATTGGTAGTACGGGGCCTGCCTGCGAGGGCGCTGGTGTAGAGATAGTCGCAAGCTGTCTCAGAGGGTGTAAGGTGGCGATAGCCTTTCTTCTCCAGTTTGCGCAGTTCGTTGCATTCCTTGGTTATCTGTGAGTCGAGATAGCTGAAGCACCTTGCGATGATGCCGGTGGTACTTTCTTGAATGCCTGCGAGCTTGTTGAGGCGGACGAGGGTCTTGGCGACATCTGTAGTCATGTAAAGACTGCCGGGCATTCCCGGCCACCAGCTGAAGGAGCCGTCTGTGTTCTGCAGTATTCTTAATTTTTCGAGACAGCCCGTGAGGCGTGAGCTGACAGCCTGCTCGTCGAAGAACTGTATGAGCTGCTTCTTTTGGTCGGCCTCGTCATTGGCTTCAGCCAGCCAAGGAGTCTCACTGAGGACCATCGTCTTGAGCTCCTGATTTTTTTCAAGATTACTCATCATAGAGGTCTCTGTGCCCTTCTCGCTCTTCCATTGTGCTATCGTCTGCTTTATGGCCGGCGACAGGTTGAGCAGGTGATGACTGATGCTGTTGGCGTAGTAGGCTGCTGCCAGACTCACTGCGTTGTGCTCGTTGGTGAGAGCCACTGAGGGCAGAGCCTGAATCATGAGCCATGCAGGATTGTTGGTGTACTCGATGGTGAAACGGGGCTGTTTTCCTCCGGCAGGAGTGAGCTTACGGAGGTCGATGCTGAGTGTTCCCGGTTGATTCTGCGTGAAGGGATAGGTGTTGGTTACCATCTCCACATCGGGGAGCACGGGCAGATAATGCTGTTCGCCGTCGGAGAAACCTTCGCCTTCGGCAGTAGCGCGAGCCACTAACATCTCGGGCCAGTCATGAGCACTGATGGAGAAGCTGACGGGAATGGTCTGCTTGGCATCCACCGTGAAGTCCTTTGTCGCCTTGAATATGCTCTTGCCGGTTGCGGCATCGGAGAGCTCGAGAGTGGTCTTTCCGTTGACTGCTTTTTCGGAGGTGTTGGCCAGTCGCACGATGACAGTCCCCTGGTCGCCCTGACGCAGGAACCTTGGCAGATTGGGTTGCACCATTACCGTCTTGCTGGCCACGGCATCGGCTTCGAGCAGTCCGTGATTCACTTCCTTGTCATGAGCCAGCCCCATGAAGTGCCATGTGGTGACGCTTTCGGGCAGAGTGAACTTCATACTCACGGAGCCGTCGGCATCAGTGAGCAGGGCAGGGAAGAAGAAAGCCGTCTCGTTGAGGTTCTCGCGAATTTGCGAACTTTGATTGTGCTGCTTCTCGGAGCTGTCCTCCGATTGGACCGGCTTTTCAGCAAGGCTTTCAACCACGTCGAAGGCCTCTCTGCTATTTGCTGTGGCCATTTCGGTTCCCCGAATATTTACGGCAGCAGCCTTGCCCATGCGCAAGAGCCTGGTGGAAGCTCCGGTTACGAATACCTTATGCTCTTCTAAGGAGTAGAAATTGGGGAACATTGTGTTGTCGAAGTGACTGAAACTGAGTTCTCTGACCGGAAGCAGCTTCTGTGGGTGGGCGCGCTGGAAGTAGAGGGATGAGAAACTCATTCCTCTCCATCTTGTGTACGGGATATTGAGTGCCATATAGGGCGAGAGACTCCAGCGGTTGGGCTGAATGGCATCGAGCGATTTGTCGTAGAGGGTGGCTAAGAGCTGTGCCGTAGCCGGCTTGCCGTCGGGACGGCTGATGTTGAGCCGCCATTCCTCTTGCTGGCCTGGGAGAAGTTTGTCGCGGAAGGTTATCCACTTCAGCTTCAGTTTCTTGCCAGGCAGCGGCTTCATGATGACTTCTGAGTGCTTGTATTCCACCCCGTCGTGCACCCATGCATAGTTGAGCAGCAAGCCGTCGCCGTAGTCTTCTTTGTAGGTGAATTTCCGGGTGTTGATGGAGTTAGATAAATCCAATGTGCCACTTTCTACGACACGGTCGCCACTGATGAGGGTGTAGAGGACATGCTGTTCCTTATCCGAAGAACCCACCTGAAGATAGACAGGCTCGCCGTCGGTTCGGAACGAATTGCTGCTCACATAGAACCAGTCGTGAGTAGTCTCCACGGGACGATTGTCCTTGAGACTGAAGGTGACAAAGTGCGTGCGCAAGGTGTCGGTGCCGCAGATGGCTACGAGCTCGTGCTTTCCGGGCTTGAGTCCCTTCAGAGGGGCGGGCTCATTAGCCTTGGCCTCCATGTTGCGACCGTCGATGGAGAAGGTCACTCTGCCGGGGATATCCTCGCCGGAACTGTTGCGGTATCTGAAGGTGATGCTGCGCAGGCTGTCGTTGAGCGAGCGCGAGGGGACGTTGCTTGTGAGCAGGGTGGGGCGGTTGCTGACCGGCAGCGAGGTTGTGCCGTCGTGCGACTCACCGGCAGCGTCGGTCACGGTGGCCGTTATCTGGAAGGAGTAGAACATGGATTTGCCGTTCTCAGCCTCGGGCAACGTCAGGGGAACTCTCACGCTGAACCGGCCATCCTGGTCGGTGGTAGTGGTTCCTGCGTCAATTTGTTTCGTCGTGTAGCGCCGTGAGCCATAGGGCCACCACAGGGCAGGAAGGCGCTTGATGCTGTAGCTCACCTTTGCAGCTTGCACGGGCATGGATGTGTAGGTGGTGGCTTTGCCATGCAGTGTCAGCGTGTCGCCGGGGGCATATTTTTCCTTCACGGGGTCGAACTCCACCTCGTAAGTGGGTCTCTTGTACTCTTCGACGCGGAAGGATGCGTAGCCATTGCCCTGATTGCACGACACGGAGAAGCGGCCCGTGAGACCGGATGCAGGTAGCGTGAAGTCGGCTGAGGCTGTGCCAAAGTCATCGGTCGTTACCTCCTTAGAGTCCACCTTCCTGTTGTTGGCATCATGGAGGGTGAGGAGCAGACTGCTGCCTGGGCACACCGTAATTTGTTCGTTGCCGGCGTTGTTGTAGAGCAGAGCTGCCACGTGAACTGTTTGTCCGGGGCGATAGATGCTGCGGTCGGTGTAGAGCCTGGCCTCCTTCTTATTTGTTCTTGTTTTGTTGTAGTAGAAATAAGAGTATTGGGAGAATTCCTTCAGAGCCTTATCGGTAGCAGTGAAAGCATATATGTAGCCGTTATGCTGGGAGTTAAATTTCAATGTCACCTCGCCTTTGCTGTCGGTGTTGGCCTTGATGATGCTCTGTCCGATTTGTTTAGTGAGTCTGACGGTGGCTCCTTGTACAGGCTTGCCTGTAGTGGCATTGAGCACGGCTATACGGCATTTGTTGTCAGGAAGTTGCTGCAGCAGCACGTGAAGATTGCTCACGAAGAGGAGTTCGTGCTCGGGTTTCACATTGCTGTTGTCGGCTGTGCAGGTGAGCAGATAGACACCCACGGGAAGCCCTTTCAGCACGAGAGAGTCACTGAAACTCTGATAAGTGGGCTCTCCCTTGAAGGATGCGGTTGCCACGATGGGCTTCGTGTCGGGGTCCACCTTGGCAAGAATCTGCTTTTCGTCGCGCCCAGTCATGAGTTTCGTGTCGCCATCTAACAGCACGCGCCTCACAGTGACCGTAATCGTCTTGAGATGGGTCACGTTGTCGAAATACACTGTAAAGTCCTTGCCTGGCCGTTGTTGATAGCTCTTGACCCTTGCTGTGAATCTTGGGTTTGAAAGTTGCGAGAGGGCATTGCGCAACTGGTTCATCCTTGGCCATGAGCCCCATTTCTGAAGGGCCGAATGGATGAAGGAGGCCTTCTCCCCGCTGTCATTCAGGAAGTTGTAGCGTTCGATGGCAACCTCTCCGGCCTCAGGAAGGTCGGCATAGACTTGCATGAGCGAGTCGAGCGAGGCTTCGTAATTGCTTTGGCGGAGGTTGTCGTCCCCTTTGATGCGCAAAGTCTGAAGCCCGCGCAGAGCACAGATGCAGGCCGCTGCACGGTTGCCCTGCGAAGAATAGAATCGTTGGAGCGACTGATAGTCGGAAGCCTCTATACCGATGACATGAAGCAGATCGTCGTTGAAGATTCGGCTGTCCTCACCTTCCACTACGGTGGGTTGCCAGCTCGTGGCTTTCTGCTGAGCGAGCTGTGCGGGATGTGACATTGATTTGGCATACCATTGACGGCTCATCGACTCACTGTTGTCATCAATGAGGGGAGCATCTTTGTAGATTCTCCCGAGGGCCGACTCATAGATGGCTGCTAAGGCCCAATTTTCTTTTTTCACGGCATCTGCTTCCTGGGCTTTAAGCTTTTCGATGTCGATGGACAGAGAGTCGGGGGCAATGCTGTATCTGACAGATATCCGCGTGAGCTGGGCTTTGAGCAGATGACCGTAGTCGGCAGCTGTGGTAGCCTTACTGATAATCTTGTCAAGGAGACTGACTTCCGTTTTTGGTAAGTCTTTGTTACGTGCATCCTCCACTTGTTTCCAAAGCTGGGAGTAGTTGTCACCCCACGCGCACAAAGGCATCAGCAGGATGAGGGCAATAATCAGGTGAGTGGTCTTACGCATAGTGATAGTCAGTTCTTTCTATGATTTGATAAACAAAAGTAATAATAATAACTGAGAAAATGGTGCTAAGCCACACTTTTAACTTACTTTCGCATTGGGTGGATGGGGAGGTAATTTCGCGATTGAGTGGGTAGGACATCAGGGGTGAGCAGAAAGGCCTTTTCAGATTTCCACAATAGGGTGTTCAATATTATGTGTCCAAAATATCTTTTGATT
>OMVH01000081.1 GCA_900314365.1 uncultured Prevotella sp.
TTTCGAGATTTTCATTTGTAAAGGATTCGGTTAGTGTTAGCATTATTTAACGCCCATTTTTCCGTATCAAAAATCAAAGTTTTCCATTGCACACTCTCTCCATTTGAAGCTCTTCTTGCCCCGAAAATAATCGGGGCCTATCAGCAAGAAACTATCACCCAGAAAGAGCATATGCGCTTGCGGGACTTGAATGAAGAGTCCACTTGAAAAAGTCATTTTTGCCAAAAATCAACCTTTGGTTATCAATTACACCAGACATGATTATTTTACCACCGAAACTTGAGTACACAGATTATGACGGGTCTATTTCGCTTTGAAAAATCCTGCAGGCTTGCGTAATTGTACCTCCATTAATTATTTTCATCATACAAACGGCGATAAACTTTAGGTGGAGTCGGAAAAAATTGCTAATTTTGCAGCCTAAAGGTGGGGTGTGACCAAATGCATTTGGTTGCATCCTGCATTGATGGTTATAATAATAAGGTATAAAAAGACAATGAGAAAGACGACAACTCTCCTTGTGTGCCTGCTTACGGCCCTGATACTGGCCAGTTGTACGGGTAGGGAGAAACGACAGTTTAACAGGCTGCTCACTGAAGTGGCAGCTCAAGACCACGTCATCGACGCAAACGACTGGAAAAAGATTGTCGACTACCTGGACGGTTCAAAGGACCATTTCTCTGATTTTTATAAAGACGGCAAGTTGGATGCCCAGGCTGTGAAGGATTATATCTCCGAATTCTTCGACCACAGAAGGCCGTCTTTCAAGGTTCGGTTTGTTGGCGTCGGCAATCAGGGCCCCCTGCAAGTAAACTTTTATCTGGAGCGCTCAGGCAGTATGGTTCCCTACGATAGCAGTCAGGGTGACGGCTCCTTCAAGTCGGCTATTGTCAGCATGCTTAACAGTCTGCCTGGCAACGGTAACCGCATGTTTGTGGTCAACGACGGTATTTATAGCTATCCGCGTGGCATACAACAGTTTATTGCCGACAATAATGTCTTCGCCTCCACTGCCGGAATTGGCGATGCCAGCTATACCGATTTCGCTAAAATCTTCGATCAGCTTCTAAATAAGACGGGCAAAAACGAGCTTAGCATTCTTGTCACCGACCTTATCTATTCTACCCGTTCCATGGCGGGCGTGAGTGCCAGCAAGGTGTTCTCTGATGCCGAAGGCATGATTAGTGCCGTGTTTAAGGATGCTACCAAGGAGAACGCTATGCTTGTGGTGCGTCTCAGCGGTAGCTACAATGGCCCTTATTACAGCTATGATGCTCCCCAGACTGGCAAGCCTTACAGCGGGAGGCGTCCTTACTACATTGTCATAGTGGGCAGCAACGACAATATTGCAAGCCTCACGCAGGACAGCAACTACCAGGCTTTCAGCAATTTCTCACGGCTGCGCGGCTACGAGGGCATGTGCCTTTTAGCTTCCGACGGCATCTATGAGCCCTACTACTCGCTGCTGCTCTCTGGCCGCGATGTGAAGGGCAGGTTCCGTCCGGAGCATGGGCAGGAGGGAAGCGTCACCCGTCTGGAGGACATTGAGCCCGACAAGGGAGGCAGTGAGGTGCAGCTGGCCTTGGCTGTTGACTTGAGCCATATGTTCATCGACGAAAGCTACCTCACCAATCCCAGCAACTATGAGGTGCAGAGCGAAGACCCGGTAACCATCAAGTCGATCCGCCCCATCACCTCCGCTGACCGTACACCTTCGGCAAAGAAGTTCATCGGCTCAGCCACACACCTCTTCCTGCTCAAGGTGAAGGATGTGCGCGAGAAACAGGATGTCACCATAAGGCTGCGCAACCAGCTTCCAGCTTGGGTGACAGAAGGCTCTACGGACGACGACCGCCAGGTGAATGCCACCACGACGTTCGGACTGAAGTACATCATGCAGGGCATCTACAAGAGCTACGAGCGTGAGAGCCAGGACCCCTATTACTTTGAGCTTGGGCTGAGCCTGGAATAACCCAGGTACGATAGGAATACACACATCAACTGTAGATATGAAAAAGAATACGATTTTACTTGTTTGCGGCATCATCGTGACGGTGCTTTTCATCGTCTTTTCTACTCCACTCTTCGAAGCACTGTGCTATCAGGCTGACTTCTCCAACGAGATGTACAATGACAACCTCAACCTCATCTCGGCAATCATCACCTCGGCCGTTGCCTGGGTGCTGGCTGGAATCTTCTATTATGCAATCAACTCAGTGAGCTTCTCGCGCTGGTATCACTGGCTCATAGTCCTTGGTGTAGCTATGGTGCTCTCACCACTCATCGTCTATTTCACTTGCATGAGTACTTTCGACTCTTCGGCATCCGACTACAGTGCGCAGATGCTGGCCTACTGCTTCTTCGACCTCATCATCGAGGCTGTGCTCTTCACTGTCGCCTCATTCTCCATTCGCTGGTGGAGCAGCAACTGTCGTCACACCCCCATACCGGAATGATCACTTCACAGGATAACAACGGCTAAGACGCAAGCCTTCAAACATATCTCAAAGTCATGCGATTATTTTTATTTCTTGTAGGCGGAACGGGGTCGCGAGTGATGCGGCCTCTCGTGATGCAGTTGGCAGCTGGAGTCCATCCGGTTGACGCGTCGGGCAAGCCCGCGCCACTCGAGGTGGTGCCCATTATAGTAGACCCGCACAAAGCTAACGAGGACCTCAAGCGCACCGACAACATGATGCGCTGGTACAAACAAATCAGAAAGTCTCTCTATGGCGATGCCACTGATGTGACCCACGGCTTCTTCTCAGCTAAAATTTCGTCGTTGGCCGATATCGTGCCCGACGGCAGCACGCTGACCGATTCTTTTCTGTTCAATATGAACGGTGTAGAGTCGAAGAAGTTCAAGGAGTTCATCCATTATTCCACGCTCGACTCGGGCAATCAGGCACTGGCCTCGATGATGTTCTCCGACTATCAGCTCGACACTAAGATGGATATAGGCTTCGTCGGCAGCCCCAATATCGGCAGTGTAGCACTCAATGAATTTAAGGACTCAGAGGAGTTCAGACAGTTCTCAAACGTGTTCCAGAAAGGCGATCGCATATTCATCGTCTCGAGTATCTTCGGAGGTACAGGAGCTGCCGGCTACCCCATCATAGTGAAGAACATTCGCAATGCGGGCAACAATGCGTCAATCAACAACCGCGGTGACCTGCGCGACGCCTTCATCGGCGCACTGACCGTGCTGCCGTACTTTAACGTGCAGCAGGACAGCAAGAGTCCTATCTCGCGGGCCGATTTCATATCCAAGACCAAGTCGGCACTCTTCTATTATCACGACAATCTCACAGGTCTCCGTCAAGGAGGCCGCGACCTGCCCCTCTCGAAGATTAATGCCTGCTACTATCTCGGCGACGAGGTTCCTTCGAACCCTTACTTCAATGACCCCGGCGGCAATGGTCAGCGTAATGATGCCCACGTTGTGGAATACGTCGGAGCACTCTCTATTCTCGATTTCCTGTCGATACCCGATGACCAGATGAAATCGCAGGGAGGCAATGCCGTCAACCCTATCTACAAGGAGTACGGACTTTGCAATGACAAGATGACACTCACACTTCGTGACTTCGGACTCTCCACGCGCCAGCTTGTTAACAAACAGCTGATAAAGTTCCATCTTGCCTATATGTATCTTACGAACCAGTTCCGCAACGATATAGGAAGAGGATACACAGAGGATAAGCCTGAGATTACGAGCGGCTTCCTCTCTACCAGTTTCTTCTCCACACTTACGGCCGACTTCTTCGTGGGCTACCGCCAGTGGCTCAAGGAGCTGGCCGGAAATCACCGCTCGTTCAAGCCCTTCAACCTCGAGACAACCAAGCTCTCCGATGCCATTAACGGTGTGGAGGCTAAGTCGGGCTTCTTCAAGTCGGCCATCGACTATAAGACTATGTTAGGTGCTCTCAACCGTGATTCACAGCTTGCCTCCAAAAGTAATAAATATGGAGGCGACAAGGTGGCCTTGAAGCTCCTCGACCTGCTTGATACTACGCTCGACAAACTGGTCGATGAAAAGTTTGTGGGTATTGTCTAACATTAATGCAACTTTCATGTCAAAGATACTTTCCTATAACAAGAAGACGACGGGCGAAGGCTGGATACCTCTTGGCGGACAGTACAGCGCCGATGAAATAGAAATGATCGACGACCCCAACGGAGGGTTGTCGAAAGCTCCACGAACGGCTATTCCGTCACCGTTTGCACAGATGGACCTCGTGAAGAATGCCTTCCGCCGACTGGCTATGCATGGCAACCTGACGGGCGAGCTCATGGATGAGATGCTGGTCTCCAACGCACTCGACGTGGCGCAACTTTTCTTTAATCTCAATGAGCTTAAGGGTGAGCTGAGTACCGTGGAATGGACGCGCGATGTGGAACTACCCATGCTAAAGTCCACACTGGAGCATCGTCTGCTCGGTGAGACCATAGAGATGTTCCTTGAGCAGGACAAAGAGGCTTTCAACTTCGACAAGATGGACCGCCTTTTCTTCCTGGTCTACAAGGGCCATGTGATTGGTTCCACTTCCCCTGTTACTCTCTTCATGGCTACGCCTAATGCCCAGCGGTTGCATGCTGATTTGCCCGTTGAACAGAACGTGGCTCTCTTCAGTGAGATGCGCCCATTGTGGAAACGCAATTCGCGTTTCGTGAAGTACATCTATGCTCTCTTCACCGCATATCCCGATTTGAAGAAATTCTGTGGTGAGGTGAACAGTTATCTGATAGCCAACTTCAGGATGCTTCCCCCGGCGGTCAGCGAAGCTGTGCTTCGTGAGATCGGCAATCCGGCTGCGCTCGACCTGGCAAATGTGGAAAGGGCTCGCGTGTACCTCGATCAGAATTTCAGTAGGCTTGAGCAAGGTGTGGAGGCACTCGGAGTACCTTTCTATGGGCTGAAGGCTGAGGATATCAAGGCTGCTATCTCACACAGCGATTTCATGATTGAGCCTACACGCCATTGCGACGGTCCTCTGCCGCTTGTGCTCCAGAACCATCTCAACACCGTTCCTGGCGAAAGCTTCATGTACATAACGAGCCCTTGGAACGACACGACCGTCATCACTCCTGAGGACTATAAATTGGCACCGGAGAAGCGAATGCTTCCTGCTACTTCTCATCAATACCCGTGGCTCACTGACGACGATTTCTTCCAGCCCGTGCTCATCAAGCTTGACTATACGATGGACCGTGACTGTTTCTTTGACGGAAACCTTACATTAGGCTCACGCGAGACCGACGGCAACGACTTCCTTCTGCCCTTGAAGCCCATTTTCTTCAAGTACTTTGATGTGCGTGACCTTTGGACTACCATCGGCGGGAAGCCTCTTTTTGAACTTGAGCACCGCAAGGACGGTCTTAACGACACTGTTACAGCGACGCTCCGTATTCCGGTACGCAAGAAGGGACGCTTCATCACTTTGCAACGCATCTACGTAGCAGCTCAGGGCACAGATTTCCGCTACGATGTGAAGAATAACCGCGGATGCTTCGTCACCCTGCCTATGGCACTGAGTATCTTCCCCTTTGTCAAGGCTCCCGGACTGAGTCAGTACAACGTTCAACTCATTGACCGTGCCTTGGGACAGTTGAGCAATTATACGGTGGGACTCACGTTCTGGCATAATGGCTATCTAAGCCAGGTGGACGATGTCACCGTGCGCCCGCGTTCTCTTAAAGCTGAGAAGCGTGTCGGTTCGATGTATTATCGCCTTCCCGGTGATTTTGACTATATCGGGGTCACCTTAACCGACGACCACGGTAACACAGCTGCTCAGGGAGTAATCTGTCCTATCTGGCCTCCTTACATCCCAGGTCACGAACCGTTTACCTTCGCCATCGACTTCGGTACAACCAATACGCATGTGGAATCAATGAAGGGCAGCGGTATGCCTGAACCTTTACAGCTTTCGTCTGCCTCCCGTTCACGCCTGCTGGCAAAACTCTATAATGGTGAGAGTATTCTCTATGATGTCATCATGAAGCAAGAGTTCGTACCTAAAGAGATAGGAGCTGACTATGGCTTCCCGCAGCGCACCGTTCTTTCAGAGTGCGAGCGTATGGATGCTGACACCGTGGATGAAATAGTGGCTCTTGGCGACGCCAATATTCCCTTCATCTACGAGAAGGAGAGCATTGGCTACGGCAACCGTATTGTGCCTAACTTGAAGTGGTCGACGGAAGCATCGGCAAGCAAGCGTGTGAAATCCTATCTGACGGAGCTCGCACTCCTCATGCGTGCTAAAGTGCTCCTTGAGAATGGTGACCTTTCCAAGACTCGGCTCACCTGGTTCTATCCGCTCTCCATGAAAGTGGGCAGCGTGCGTAAGCTCGGGGCACTTTGGGCTAAGACCTTCGAGGAAGTGTTCGGAGTTCCGGCCGATGACAACAATCTCATCCAAATGCCCGAGAGTGTGGCACCTTATTATTATTATAAGAACTCGAGCAACTTCCGTGGCGAGTCTTCTACTGTTGCAAGTATAGATATTGGTGGAGGCTCAAGTGATGTTGTTGTCTACGAGAGTAATGCCCGCCAGCCGTCGTTGCTTACGTCTTTCCGTTTCGCTGCCAATGTGCTCTTTGGCGATGGTTTCTCTGATGTACCTCATGGTGATACCAATCCCATGTTGCGTCGTTATGTGGACTACTTCAGAAAACTTTTCGATGCCGACGACGACAAATACGGTGAGCTGAATGGTATCCTCGACGATATCGTGGCCAAACGCAAGAGTGAGGATATTAATGCCTTCCTCTTCTCGGTAATCAACAACAAGGCTGTGGGTGGAAACGACGTTTTCTCCTACAATATGAGGTTAGGCGAAGATAGCAGACTGAAGATAGTTTTCATCTATTTCTATTCTTCCCTCATCTACTTTGTGGCACGCATGATGCACAGCCGTGGCATTAGCAAGCCTCGTAGTGTGATGTTCAGTGGAACAGGTTCGAAGGTACTTGACATCGTAGGTACGCAGCCCGATCTCGACCTGCTGACCCGCTATATCTTCGAGCATGTCTACGGCGAGAAGTACGGTGAGCGTGGTTTCTCCGTTATCATGGAACGTAAGGAGCCCAAGCAGATAACCTGTCGCGGCGCCCTTATGCAAGTCAGAGACAGTTCCGGATGTGAGAACGTGAGGCAGCTCAACCTTCTCATGGATGATTACGAGAAGCCTCTGAAGTATAACTTCTCTATGATAGACAAGGAGAGGCTTTGTTATGACGATATGGAGAATTCTGCTATCCAGCGCAAGATTGTGGACCAAGTGAAGGCTATGAACGACAGCTTCTGTCATCTGTGCGATGACTTGCATGTAGTGGATCGTTTCTTGGTTGATAACCGTTCGTTGCAGCTCTTCAAAGACTATGTAGGCCGTGATCTTGAGCATCATCTCATTCGCGGATGGAACTTTGTCAATAAGAACAAGGACGACCATGCTGGCAGTGATACTATTGAGGATGCTGTATTCTTCTATCCTATTATTGGCAGCATTCGTGACAACCTCATTGAGAATCTTTAGAACAAGGAGTGCATATCATGTTTGGCAGTCAGATAAGTAAGGAAATAGAACAGCAACTTTTACCTTTAACAGAGCGTATAGAAGCTCTTGAAAAGCAGAACAAGCATCTTGGAAAGGAGCTGAAGAGCTTGCGCAGTCGATTGGAGGCTCTGGAGGAGAAGGCCGAAGAAAAGTCGGAGGCCACTCAACTGCTTGTAGAGTCTCCGAAAGAGGTTGTGGAAGAGAAGGCCAAAGTGGCTGAGCCCGTAGAGCAAGTTCTCTTTTTAGCTGCGCCTGATAAGGACGGCACATTCACAGGTGTTTCTGATACAGAGTTAGAGGGACAGAGTCTCTACCGCCTGGTCACTACCGATGGTGTGCATGGGCGTTTCAGTCTGCTCACTTCGCACGATGCCTTGGCTACGGCTCTTATCAGTGTGTCGCAGATGCTAAAGCCTGTATGCCGCGTTACCACTGACGGGACAGGGAGACCCAATTGTGCTGTCAACATCAATGAAGGCGAAGCGTCCTGTGAGGATGGATTGTGGAAAGTCGTGACAAAGGCAGAGGTAAAACTCGTGGGTAACTGTTAAGAGGCCTCTGTCTTTCTTACGGCTGAATCGTAAAGTAAACCCTATAACCCAAGAATAAACTTTGGAAGTTAAATGCCCAAAATGTCGTTTCCGCTTTCACGTAGACGTGATACCCGGTGAGAACGAAGTTAACTGCGTCTGTCCGAGATGCGGAACTCCCTTCATGCAAAAGCTGGAAGAGGACGAAGGCAGTGAAAGCAAGTCAGATACTTCAACCGTTGTCAAAGAGAAGCAGTCGACTTCGCCGTCAGCAACAAATGCTTCGTCACAGCCATTGCCGCAACAGTCTCGCAACTACCAAGGGCAAGGCGGTTGGCAAGAAAGAGGAAGGCAAGCGCCCATTGGCCCCCATACTAATCCTTATAAGAGACAGGAGAAGGGTGGAAAAAAGTTCAGCGCCCGCTTTAGAGCACTCTTGGTGCTTATCATTGTTTCTGCTGCTATTATTCTTTACTTTGCCTTGAACGGCAGTGATTCGCAACAGCAGGTTCCTAAGAACACCCCCGCCGACTATGATGCAATAGAGTCTACGTCCGTAGGTGATGCCTATGATGACACAACTGCTGTGGAGGATCCTTTTAAAGAGGTGAGACCACAGCCTGTGCCAGAGTGGGTGAAGGGAACGTGGACCTATAAGGCCAGTTTCGGTCTTGTTACTCTTGTTATTAATGATAACACTATCACCGAAACAATAACTTATGACAATAAGGATGGAGAACGGAAACTGACAAGCTCAAGTAGATATTATTATCAGGACGGTTCTATTTATTCTAAAGATGTAGAGGCAGGCCAAGACAGGCCGATGTTCTACCGTCTTGACCTCGCGCACGAGAAAGTGATGTTTGGTGACAGGAACAGCGAGGTACAGATGACGAAGCAATAAAATGGTAAGGTGGTGATGAAGAACATCTGTTACTCAGGCTTGCATCACAATAACCACACTTCACTCAACAACCGGCTACTGCGACGGAGAAGTGGCTACGAGTAATGATAAATCTCTGCATATACGTGTTCTCTGAGTAGAATAGGTGCTGGCTGTTCGTTCTTGGTGTATTAGGAGCATGGATGCGGATGATTACTGCGAGAGTCGGTTATTGTGCGATGATCGAGCATAGACTTTGTAATCCAAAGCACCACCTCAAAATCATCTATTTATTATGCATAGATGGTGCACCAACACGGGCAATGACAACTTGTGGAAATAAACTTCCGCTGAACTATATGAACATTATGAAATGGGGCTGATACTTCTCATGAGGTATCAGCCCTTGTTGGTATGTTCGTGTCGGGCATACTGAAATACGAGGAAAACTGTTTCATTTGCCTCCTACTCTATTCTTCTTGGGAAAAAATTGAGAAACATTTCGGGGCATTGCTCTTTCCAAGTTGATCGAAGCATAATTGCTGAGTATTGAGGAAGATTAGATATATAAAAAGGAGAACCAGTGGCCTGATTCTCCTTTGATGACGTAAACGATGTAATCGATTTTGCTATCTGTGACAACTAATCATCCCAGAGACTCTTGCTCTCGACTTCGTAGGGTTCTTCCTCTAAGAATAAGGACTCCTTGCCATTAGCCGGGCCTGTGGCCGGGTGCTCGCCGTCTATCGGTGTTTCTAAATCTGAACCAGCAAGAATGGTTTCTGCTCCAATCATTCTTACCTTAATACTTGGTTTGATGTATTTTTCCATTTTCTTCTGATGTTGTTATTTATTTTTTGATTACTTTCTTTCCATTACATATATATATACCCTTTGGGTGACCATCTAGTGACGAACCGATGTAGCGTCCTTGCAGGTCGTAGAAGCGCACTGTGCCGTCGGCGTCGGTAGTTTCGATGGTACTTATGCCTGTAGTCTCATCGCCAAGCGTGAAGTTCAATTCCTTTGCACCGGCTGAGGTGGTGGAGGTTATATAAGCACGGTAAGGCGGAATGGTGGCGGAGGCATTGCCGGTCGTCACCTTATGCCAAAGATTATCGTTCTGCAAGATGTAGGCATTATGCGCAGCGGCTGTGGCATTATCGATGCAGTTCAGCGTTCCGATGAATTTGAAGTTGCCCTCTCCTTGCTCCATATTTTCCAAAGAACTTGCAAGCACGTTTGTCGGCGTGTCCGAGTCGAGACTAGTGCTGCCGCTTGCCACAAGCAGATAAGGCTTGTTTGCTTCGAGCACGTCGCCAGTCACTTCGACAAAGCTTACCACTTTACCGTTCACGTTAACATGGCTCAGGGTATAAGCCTTTGCGGTAGCGGGCAGAGGAAGTTCATAAGGCAAGCAAACAGTGTAGTTGCCGGCACTTGTAAGCTTGCGGTCATTTCTCAGCTGCTTTGCAGTAAAATCCAGACCGACAGGCATTTCTTCGGAAGTAAGGTGGAAGTTGTCGCATGCCCAGCGGCTGTTCTCATTGTCGTAATACACGTAGTTCTCCTTCGCCTTGTCTGCTTCGTTATAAAGGCCCGGCATTTCACCCAGCACCTGCGCCCAGTAGCACTGGTTGGTGCGCCCGTTCTGCAACCGTTTTGCCACCTCGCCGTTCTTCAGCTGTTTCTCCGTTACCTGGGTGCCCTGAGCAGTGCCGCACGGGTTGAGATAATAGCAGTTGTTGAGGGTGGCATTCTTTGCAAAGGTTTTTGCCCACCAATCTATAGCATTGTTGCTGCCGATGTAAAGGCAGTTGTTCAATGTGCATTGTCCATCTTGTTCGTAACAGAAACCGCTCATTCCTTTTTTGCCTTCGTCGGTTGTAGCATTGAAAGTTCCCATCACCACACAGTCGGAAATGGTCGTGTTGCTATAACTATTAATATATTGAACTATACCCGATGCACCACATGCGCCATTGCTATAACTGCTTGTGATATTCACCTCGCTGATGCAGTTGGAGATGGAGTTAGTCCCAAAGGCCATATTTATTAATCCTGATGATACATAACCAGTGACAGATATTTTCCCTTTTGTATGTACATTCTTGATGTGTGCGTTCTTTATCGCATAGAATGGAGCGTATACTACAACATCATTGATATTCATTGTGATAGAGTGCCCGTTGCCATCAAAGACGCCAGAGTAACTATAGTATTGGGATCCAATCATCGGACAGGTTGAGTCAAGGACGATATCGGCTGTAAGTCGGGCATTCATAGCTTCGTTGCCATTTTGCACCTCCTGTGCGAACGCCTTCCAGTCGTCGGCGTTGGCGATGGGGTAATAATCCAGGTCGGTGAAGGTGACCGTCACGGTGCGGTCGGCGGTGACCGGTGTGGAGGCAGTGAAGCCATCACCGAAAACGAGCTTATAGTAATTGTCAGGAGAGATGCTACCGCCTGCCAGCTCCTCTATTGTGGGCAGCGTTACGGTGCCGCCGCTGTTGGCATAGCGTGCCGCCAATTCCTTATCGCCCTGCTTGAAGGATACCTTATACACTCGCTTCGCTGCATCTGCGGTGAGCAATGGCTGGACATCTGTGCCGATGCTCATGCCCCACGTGTTGCTGCTTCGGCCGTTTTGCAGCAGCCAGGCCACCTCGCCACTCTTCAGTTGTGCGGTGGTTATCTGCTTGGCACCCCCAGCATTGCATGGGAAGAGGTAGTAGCAGTTGTTGTAGGTTCTGCCCGATATGTTTGCGCCGCTTGCGTTGTTGACACTTTCACCAGTGTACAGGCAGTTGCTTATGATGCAAGTCGATGCGTTTGAACTCACTATAAGCCCCCAACTATCGCTATGCTGGGTACATTCGAACGTTCCTGTCATGAGGCAGTCGGTGACGGTCAGTGTCGAACCCGTTTTCGTTTCATAAACCAATCCTCCCATGTAGCCTGGTGCCTTCAATGCCAGGTCGCTGACGCAGTTGGAGACGGTCACTTTGCCATAAGCCGTGCAGATGAGGCCACCCACTTGGTTTACGTTGTCGGTGATGCTGCCTTTGACAGTAAGGTTCTTGACGCTTGCATTCTCCACGCAACGGAATGGACCAATCGCTCCGTTGCCGTTCCAGTTCATCGTGATGCTGTTGCCATTGCCGTCGAAGGTGCCGGCATACCGATGGCTTTCTGTTCCCACCATCGTGATAACCGTGCCCAGGTCGATGTCGGCATCAAGCTTGGCGTTGAGGGTGGTCAGGCCCTTGTCGTTGACGAGCGAGGCAAACATCTTCCATTCGTTCGCGTCCTTGATGAGCACAGTCCCCGCTTTGTCGCTGCGCACCACGGTGAAGGTGTACGAGATAGAGGCAGCCTCATATCGACTGCTCTGCGGCTGCTGGGCGGTGATGGTGGCTGTACCAGTGGTTCCGCCCCACGTGATTTGGCCGTTATTTACCTTTAGAGCGGCTTCGTTGTTGCTGGAGCCGATGAATCCATAGGACAAATTGAAAGGCAATCCACTTCCCGTGGTGAAATTCACATAATCACTAATCGCCATTAAATTCCCGCCCACGGGTGTGCCTTTGGTGAACATAACGTCGGATGATACCGTCTTTAACGACATTTTGAGAGGGTCGCGCTGTATGTTCACCTTCATGCTGCTTTCCCCCTTTGCATAGTTGCTCGTGGCAGGGAAGGTGGCACGGAGGGTGGTTGAACCGAATGCTTTTCCCGTAAAATTAGATGCGTCGACAGTCGCCACATTATTGTTGTCGCTCTTGAGGACTGGAGTGCCGTCGTAGCCGTTCTTGTTCAGACCGTGTGCGGTAGTCACGTATGCGATAGCCGACATGGACGACTGTGGAAACGCTGCCTTGCAGACCTTGACATAGCCCACGATGATATCACGGACCTTGAACTGCCCCCAACTGGAGTTGTTATGTGTGGTGATGACGACACTCTGTGCCGTAGCGTCATACTGGGTGACGACGATATTGTTGTCGTCATCATTGAGATTGTTCTGGTTGGCGCCACTCACTTTTGAGTTGGATACAGCATTCTTCTCAAAGTTATAGCTGTAGCCCGTTGTGACACCGGCGATACGCTTGATGCCTTCGGAATTGTTATAGTCCTTTCCCCCTTCAGTGTCACGCAGGATAATCCAACGGATGGCGTAGCCGTCGGCAGCCTTAACGGTGATGGTAGAGCCCTTCGCAAGTTCATAGATGGCGTTGTTGCCCGTGCCCCTGGTAGTCTTGCAACTGCTGAACGTGACGCTCACATTCGTTCTTGTGAGTGTCGTCAAGCCCTTATTCTTTCCAGCGTCGCGTGAGCGGAATGTCTCATAGCCCGCACAACCATAGTCGGTAGCCCATGCCCCCGCGGACGAGGCGATGAGCAACAGAAAGAGGCAGAGCCTCTGAATGATGTGTTGATGTTTCACCTTGATTTAACTGTTAAGTATTTTTCAATAAAATGAGGCTCACCCGATAAATCCTGTGGCTTGGTTCTTAGTTTATAACCAAAATCAAGAAAAGCCTTTGTGCCATCGTTTTGTATAAAATGATGTCTTTATGTTCTCTCACCCAAACACTGGAGTTTTCCAATGCGCCCCAATTCAGGATGTGTAACATGATAAAGTGGAAAAATGTTTGGCCGCCTGCATTCTGAGGACGAACAAGTAATTAGACCGCACCTTCTACATTTGCTGCTTGCGGACGGCCACGAGGGCCGCGCCCTGC
>OMVH01000073.1 GCA_900314365.1 uncultured Prevotella sp.
GGGAGCATCTCGGTAGAGATGCACGTAACCCCAGCCGAGCGAAGCGAGCCTGGGGATTGCACACCACTTCTCCCTTCCCGCTCTCGTGTTTCGAAGATGCACGAGAGCGTAGCTAACTTCCAGCCTCGAAGAGGTTGATTTATTTGCTCGCGGACAGCCACAAGGTTTGCCTCTACAAGGGACAATTAAACTTCCGAAACTTGAGCACAAAATAAGCCGCTGAAAAGTGATGGCACAACAGAGAGCAAACGAAAAGCAGTAGCAGAAAAAAGGACTTTTGCTTGCTATCGACACGAAATAATCGTAACTTTGCGGCAACTTAGGCTATAACTGGAGACAAGAACATATCAACATACAGAACTTATGAGAAAGCATATCATCAGAACACTCTCGCTGACGCTGTTCCTGGCAGCAGCCTCTGTCAGCGCACAGGCCGGCGACACCTACCGCAACCCGGTAATCAAACAAAGCGCTCCCGACCCTACCATCATCCGTGCCAACGACGGCTACTTCTACCTCTATGCCACGGAGAACGTGCACAATGTGCCTATCTACCGGTCGGCCGACATGGTGGACTGGAAGTTCGTCGGCACTGCCTTTACCGACGCCACACGGCCACAATGGAATCCCAAGGGCAACATCTGGGCTCCCGACATCAACTATATCAACGGCAAATACGTGCTCTACTACGCTAAATCGGAATGGGGCGGCGAGTGGACCTGCGGCATCGGTGTGGCTACAGCCGACAAGCCCGAAGGACCCTTCACCGACCACGGCAGCCTCTTTATAAGTAAGGATATTGGCGTGCAGAACTCTATCGACGAGTTCTTCATCCGCGACAACGGCCACAACTATCTCTTCTGGGGAAGTTTCCGCGGCATCTACGGCATCGAGCTCACTGACGACGGACTGAAGGTGAAGCCCGGGGCAGAGAAACGCCAGGTGGCCGGTACCTTCATGGAGGCTACCTATATCCACAAGCATGACGGATACTACTATCTCTTCGGCTCAGCAGGCTCCTGCTGCGAAGGCAACAAGAGTACCTACAGGGTTACCTACGGCCGCTCAAAAAACCTCTTCGGACCTTATGTCGACAAGAAAGGACGCAGTCTTATGGACAATCACTACGAAACGCTCATCCGCGGCAATGAGCAGGTGGCTGGACCCGGACACAATGCTGAGATTATCACCGACGACAACGGCTCTGACTGGATAACCTATCACGGCTTCAGCAGAAGCGACCCGGGCGCAGGACGACTCGTGTGGATGGACCGCGTGGAGTGGATCGACGGCTGGCCTCATGTGGCCGGCAACCAGCCCTCAGAAGTGGCCGAGAAACCGGTATTCAATCAGATTCTGCTCGCCGACCCCACCATCTTTGCCGACAACGGTACCTATTATTTATATGGTACGTCAGCTCCCGACGGTTTCAAGGTCTACACATCGAAGGACCTTCGCCACTGGGAAGGACCGGCCGGAGCTTCGCAGGGACTGGCTTTGAAAAAGGGCGACAGCTGGGGCACTGAGGGCTTCTGGGCTCCGCAGGTGTTCAAGCGTGGCGGAAAGTACTACATGGTTTACACGGCCAACGAGCAGTTAGCCATCGCCGAGGCCGACAGCCCGCTCGGACCCTTCAAGCAGAAGAAACTTGCCATGATTCCCGCCAAGGGAAAAGAAATCGACCCGTTCATCTTCTTCGACGACGACGGCAAGAACTATATCTACCACGTGCGCCTAAACAACGGCAACCGCATCTATGTGGCCGAACTCAACAAAGACCTGAAGTCGATGAAGGAAAAGACGGCACGCGAAATTCTGCATGCCGGAAGCGGATGGGAGGACACGGCAAAGGCTGAATGGACAGTGAGCGAAGGACCTACGGTGGTGAAAATCGACGGCACCTACTACCTCTTCTATTCATGCAATGACTTCCGCAATCCCGACTATGCCGTAGGCGTGGCCACGAGCAAGTCGCCTCTCGGCCCCTTTGAAAAGATGAAGGAACCCATCATCAGCCGACGCCTTATAGGTATCAACGGAACCGGGCACGGCGATCTCTTCAAGGATGCCGACGGCGACTGGGCATACGTCTTCCATACGCATCGCAGCGACACCGAGGCCACTCCGCGCAAGACCGCTGTCGTGAAACTCAAGCTCGGCAACCACGGCTTCAGAATCGTAGAAGGGTCGTTCCGCTATCTGCGTACGGGAGAATGACACTCCCACTACAGAGCCAGTCCTGAAGAGCAAGGCTGTCTGCCTTCCGGAATCATCTCCTTCGTGCATGGGTACGGTCCCTGTGGCCGTCAGCATTCAAACGGGCAAAGAGTCTGTGACACAGCAGTCTCTTTGCCCGTTCCATAAAGACAGCCCTAATGACCACAATGGGTGCCGAAAAGAGCTGACAAATGGGGAACACTCCTATAAGCTCTGAGAACAAATAAAAGAGCCGATAACGAGAATCTAAAAAAAACATCGTTTTTCTTGCTCATTCTTACTTTTTGAATTACCTTTGCCTCTATAAAGATTACTACGAAATGGAAAATTCATTCACACAGCTCTGTAACGAGATTTTCAATCAAGCCATCAACGACTACCACGTCAAGGACGACGTGGACACGCCTATCAGCAATCCCTACGACAGGGAGTCGATAGAGAACCGACTCTACCTCAAATGCTGGATAGATAGCGTGCAGTGGCATTTGGAAGATCTCATCCGCGACCCGCACATCGATCCCCTTGAGGCACTGAAGCTCAAGAGGCGCATCGACCGCAGCAATCAGGACCGCACAGACCTGGTGGAACAGATTGACTCCTATTTCCGTCAGAAATACAGCGAAGTGAACGTGCTGCCCGATGCACGCCTCAACACGGAGAGCCCGGCTTGGGCTGTCGACCGGCTGAGCATACTGGCCCTGAAGATTTATCACATGAAGGAGCAGACCGAACGCACCGACGCCAGCGACGAACACATCGCCCGCTGCAAGGATAAGCTCAAGGTGCTTCTGGAACAGCAAAAGGACCTCAGCACAGCCATCGACCAACTCCTTGAAGACATCGAGGCCGGAAGAAAATACATGAAGGTGTACCGGCAGATGAAGATGTACAACGACCCGTCAACAAACCCCGTACTCTACAAAAACAAATAATCAACCCTCCTGGCACATGATTAAAGAGCATATGCTAATCATCAGGTTCTCGGCCATCGGCGATGTCGCCATGACCGTCCCTGTGGTCTATTCCCTGGCCTGCCAGTATCCGTCGCTGCGTATCTCCGTGCTCAGCAAGCCCTTTGCGCGCCCACTCTTCGAGTACATGCCCGCCAACGTGGACTTCATGGAAGCCGACATCAAGCGCGAGTACCGGGGCATAAAGGGGCTGAACGCCCTCTACCGGAGGCTCGTGGCCAAGAACCTAACGGCCATCGCTGACTTCCACGACATCCTGCGCTCCAACTACCTGAGACTACGCTTCAACCTCGACCAATTCAAGGTGGCCCACATCAACAAGCACCGGTCAGGGCGCCGCCGACTCACAGACCAGAACCACAAGGTGATGGCACAGCAACCTACATCGTTCCAGAACTATGCCGACGTGCTGGCCCGCTTAGGGTATCCCGTAAAACTGGAGTTCACCTCTCTCTTTAGTCCTGAGGGTGGCAACCTCGCCGAGCTGCCCACAGCCATAGGCATCAGGAAGCCCGGCGAAGAGTGGATAGGCATAGCTCCCTTCGCAGGACACAAAGGAAAAATCTATCCGGAAGCACAGATGGAGGCTGTCATCAGGCTCCTTCTCAAGCGTCATCCCCACTGCCGCATCTTTCTCTTTGGCGGCAAAGGCCATGAGATGGACGTCATCAACGAGTGGAGCAAAGCACACAGCCAGTGCGTCAATGCATCGGCCATGCTCAACGGCATCCACGACGAACTCATCCTCATGAGCCATCTCGACGCAATGCTGAGCATGGACTCAGCCAACATGCACCTCGCCTCACTCGTCGCCACACCGGTGGTGAGTGTATGGGGCGCAACGCACCCCTATGCAGGTTTCCTCGGCTGGAATCAGGATCCGGCCAATGTCGTACAGATTGACATGCCGTGCCGTCCCTGCTCGGCTTACGGCAAGAAGCCTTGCCACAGAGGCGACTATGCCTGCATCAACAACATCACGCCAACAATGATTGTCGACAAGCTCGACAGAGTTCTCAATAACAAGAAGGGAGTAACCTCCCGACAGTAATAACCCTTTTAAACAATAGAACATTATGAAAAAGTATGTATGCGAAGTATGCGGCTACATCTATGACCCCGCAGAAGGCGATCCCGACAACGGAGTAGCACCCGGAACCGCTTTTGAAGATATACCCGAAGATTGGGTATGCCCTCTCTGTGGCGTAGGCAAGGATGAATTCAAGCCCGTAGATGAATAAATAAAGCACTTTTAGCTCTACAACACGTTTCGCCCCGAGGCTACCCACAAGAAGTAGCCCCGGGGCTTTGTTTTCTTCAAAAAGCCATGTAAAACTTTTGAGGCGCTCTGTATCTAACCAGCTATGGCTATGCGCGGCAACACTATGCACACCGTCTTCAGGGCTACATAGTCAGCGGAGAGGAACATGAGGCCTTTGTAAGGACCGGTGGGGCCATAGCTGTTCTTGGCTATAAAATAGCGGCGGCCACTGCGGTCGTGAGCCATACCGATGAGCTCCATGACATGGTCGTCGGTGGTGCGCAGACTCTCAAACTCGCGTTGCCGCAAGGCCTGTGTGGGCTTCGCCTTTCCCTTTAACACGGCTATGCCTCGTTCCACACTGAACGCGGGCTCTGATATATCGCCCTCCCAACAGACGGGATGCCCTGCGCTGAGCGACTTCTCTATGAGGCGCATGAAATCTGGTAAGGGCACATTCATAAACATGCTGTTGTCGGTGTTGTCGGGAACTTCGAGTGGAAAACTTGTATGGAAGGGATGATGGGTGAAACTCGTATAGGCTACGTACTCATTGGGCAGGCAGACGCTGTGGGCGAATTCCACGGGAGTGTATTCGGCACCAAGCATAAACACATGGAGGGGCAGATAGCCCATCTTGTCGTCAAGGAGCCGGCCCATCTGATGGTTAAAGTCAGCGAGTCCGCGCCCCTGCGCGGCAAGGCCACGGGCTGTGAAAGCCACCGACCGTCCCACTGCGTACATGTTGAGTCCTTCGGTGTCGGGATAGCTGTCATAGGGCAGTGCACCATAACGCTCCAGGGCCTTGAGGGCCATGAGGGCCATGCCTCGCATTCCTACTGGCTTCCGGCCTCCGTCAAAATAACAGCGGAGGGCTCTCTCGCCCATCACGCAGCGTGCAAGGTAGGCTGTCGACAGATTCACAGAGTCGCCCTGCATGAGATGCTCGGTCTCGATGGTGGCTAGCATACCGTAAATCCAGCACAGCGGACTCGCTCCCTGATTTTTCACGGGAGTTGTCTTCAGCATACAGTCCACTGTGAACGGCCCTGTGCCTTTATCGTTAGGTCGACCGGGGCGCGTACAGGCAACGACGAACATCAAGCAGGAAAGCAGAATGAGCTTTCCTGTCGCTCTTAGTTTCAAGTGATTAATCGAATGAGACTGTGATGCCATATTCAATAACTATAGAACCATATATAAGGTGTAATCTGTTCGGATTATCATGTTAGCATGGACACCGATTGCCTTTACACGCGTCATGCAATGTGTTAAGGAAATGGCGTTTCACTTAACATGTTCTTCCTATCATGTTAAGCCATTGGACTGATGCTCGCCTGACTGATTTATGGTGTTCGCGAGCCATGATGTGCCCCATTGCAGATTACGATTGCAAAGGTATAAAATTCATTCTGGTTTCCATCTTTTCTCTTCGACGTTTTATTAAGTTGTTGCGTCAAACTGTTAGCCGTTTGTCTAACTATTGTTGTCCGTTTGTCTAACTCCGAATTCATAGCTCTCTTGATGACCTCCAAATTTTCACTGATAGAACCAGTCAGAGCAGGTGCTGCAGATTGTTAGGTTAGAGTCCGTCCGCAAATATTCACTGCAGGGTGCGGCTATGTAGGTTTGGTCCGTTCTCACATATCCACTGCAGGGCGCGGCTATGTAGGTTAGGGTCCGTTCTCAGATATCCACTGCAGGGTGCGGCAATGTAGGTTAGGGTCCGTTCTCAAATATTCACTGCAGGGTGCGGCAATGTAGGTTAGGGTCCGTTCTCAGATATCCACTGCAGGGTGCGGCCCTTGTGGCCGTCCGCAAGCTGCGAATGTTGAATGGCTTTCTTGTTTGCCTTAGGATGCGGACGGCCACAAGGGCCGCGCCCTGCAAGTTGCTGAGGTTTGTCTGAGTGG
>OMVH01000198.1 GCA_900314365.1 uncultured Prevotella sp.
TATTTAACGCCCGTTTTTCCGTATCAAAAATCAAAGTTTTCCATTGCACACTCTTCCGAATGGAAGACCAGTAGAACACAATTTTTCATTGTTGGATGCTCTATTCAGCAGGCATCTTCCCATCGTCGAGGACATAGAATCCAGCTTCCGACGGATGGTCGAGAATCATCGACTTGGGACTCTCCTTCAGAATGAGCCACACCATCCACAAATCACCGGCCGCAGCACTGATGTAGAGGATACCGTAGACAAGCAGGAACGGGTTGCCACAGAAAAGAGCCCATACTGAGGGCACCACTCCGAGAATCAAGAAAGGTGCAAGGGCACCGGCAATGTAACGGTTACGGCTCATCGGCTTCGAATAATGGCAGTAGGGCATCAGGTACTTCCACATCACCCCAAAGCTGACATTGCGGAAACCGCCCCGATTGAGCAGGGCAAACGTGAGTCCGTGGATACCTTCATGGAGGAAAACACCAACCACAATGGCAATGAGGAAGAGGTTAGCGGAAGACAAAGTGAAATGGGAGTTGATTTCATGCATGGGCCAAATCAGCGTAAAGGGCACTCCTAAGACCACGATGCAACCGACGAAAAGCAGCAACGCAAAGACGTTGGCAGACACGATGTTGATAGAAACTTTCTTGCTCATGCTGCAAAGGTAGCCATTTTTTCGCTGTCCCCATGCCGAAAAGTCCGGAATTTTCGCACACACGGCAGTGCCCCGCCCCGGCATCGCCTGTTGGGACGGGGCACAGCTGCAGAAGGCTACTCCTTTATCTGGAAGCAGAAATAGCACCACGTGGCCGGAGAATCCATTGTCGAAGTCTGGAACTCAACAAGATAGAAGTAGCCATATTTCAAAGCCGGATAATAGCCATTATAGCTCGCTCCGTTGAGGATGACGAAGTCAGTCACGTCGACCGCAGAGTCCTTTCCTTAGGGATAGAGATGCACGTAGTCGTCGGTATACCAATAGATATAGGTACCATAGTCGCTTGCTTCCTGGTAGAGTGGACTTCCGGCAGGCAGAGCCACATTGAGCGTTCCGCCCGTGACATTGAGCTAATCTCCTTGGGTCGAAACAATCCTCGCGCAGCTCTCTGTTGCTTACGGCTGCGAAGGCAAACATAATTTTATTAAAAAGCAAGAGAAACAAGTCTTTTTGTTATCATATTTTGACTTTTAATTCCTAATCGTTTAATAAAAAGCTTATTAATAAACAATACGAAAGATTATGCGATAAAATTGTGCCCGCACACTGCAGAAAACTAAGGCTGAGGTTTGTGCGACATTGATACCATTTCAAACCGCTTCCTCAGATTGCCTATGACTTTCCAAGCTGTCCTACACAAAATAGCGCAGCAGGTACCCCATTCTCGCAGATTTTATGTAAGTTTGCACACTGAATCAATCTACCACTACAAAATATGACCACAAAAAAGAATAATTTTCTGTGCCAGAGTCTCCACCACCCCCGCCGTGGAAGTCTCATGGCCGTTATGCTGCTCGCTACATCAGCCACCTTGTCCGTGCAGGCAGCCACACGCAAGGTGACCACTTTCCGCTACACCGGCCCCATCGTGATGCAGCAGCCCGTAATGGTGGACACCATGGGTGTAGACCGCAAGCCCTTCAAGGCGGACAACCTGCTCGAAGCTCCCCTGAACCTGCAGAACGCCAGCCGGGGAAGGGTGTTCAGCCAGGCTATGATTCCAGCCTGTAAAGCGGGCAACGCTCTCCACATGCTGCAGTTCACCATCGACAACAGCCTCTATGCCAAGGCCACTATAAAGGTGGAAAAGCTCAAGCGCTTCCAACTCTTTGTCGACGGAGTGAAGAGCGATGGCCACGTCACCCTGAAACCTGAGACCCACAATGTGGTCATCAAATATCTCTCCACGCCTGCCGACCACGACTCTCTGCTCGTGAGCGTCAGCAGTGATGCCGACTCCCTTCTGAACTTCGGCTGTGGACCGCGGCGCGAGCTGACCCTGCGCGACTATCAAAACGGCAGACATCTCTACAGCAACCGACTCAGTGCCGATGGACGTTATGCCATCACGACTTCGTGGGAAACAACAGGACCGGGCAAGACTACGTGGGCCTATACCCTGCACGACCTCAGGCTGCACACCACACTGCTCACGTCCACAACTCCTCTAAGGTGGATGCCCGGACAGGACAGCTACCTCAGCGTGCGTGCTGGCTCCAACGGCAACCAGCTCATAGCGACCGATGTAACCACAGGAATGGAGAAAGTTCTGACCGATGCTCTGCCCGAGGGCCAATGGACCATGGCACCCAACGGACGGTTCCTCATCCTGCAACAAAATATCGAGGGACCCAAGGACGACAGTCAGGTGCACCAGATTATCCAGCCCGACGACCGACAGCCAGGCTGGAGAACGAGGACAGCCTTGGTGAAATACGACCTTAAAAGCGGACTATCACAGCCTTTGACCTTCGGCTATCACGACGTGACACTCTGCGACATCTCCCAGGACAGCCGCTACATATTATATATGGTATCGCGCGCGCGACTGTCGAAACGGCCTACCACCGTAACTTCCATCTACCGTCTCAATCTCGAAACGATGGACAACGAGTGTCTCGTCGACAGCGACGGCTTCGTCAGCAATGCCCTCTTTTCGCCCGATGCCTCCACAATAGCGGTCACGGGGTCACCGGAGTGCTTAGGGGGCGTGGGCAAGAATCTTCCCGAAGGACGAACGCCGAGCATGTATGACTACCAACTCTACACCATCGACTGCACTACGAAGAAGGTGAGACCAATGACGCGCGACTTCAACCCAAGCGTGGAGAGTATGGACTGGAGCACCTACGACGGCAACATCTACTTCTGCGCACTCAACCGCGACCGCCGCAGTCTCTACAGACTGAATCCTTCAACGGGCAGAATTTCGGAACTGAGTGTTCCCGAAGATTATGTCAATGGTGTAGGTCTGGCCGACAAGGCTCCCGTACTGTGCTTCAACGGGCAGAGCGCCACCAACAAGGACCGGCTCTACGTCATGGATACCAAGCAATGCAAGAGCATTCTCCTGGACGACCTCCAGCAGTCGCTCGCCGATGTCGACATTGCCACCTGCAAGGACTGGAACTTTCGTAGCAGTCGTGGCGACACCATCTACGGACGCTACTATCTGCCACCCCACTTCGAAGCTTCGCGCAAGTACCCCATGATTGTGTACTACTACGGTGGCTGCACACCCACCAGCCGCAGCTTCGGCGGAAACTATCCCTTCCCGCTCTATGCCGCCAAAGGCTATGTGGTCTATGTGATACAGCCCAGCGGTGCCACAGGCTTCGGACAGGAGTTTGCCTCGCGCCATGTGAATACAGCCGGCGAAGGTGTGGCCGACGACATCATCGAGGGCACACAGAAGTTCTGCGCCAGCCACAGTTTCGTCAATGCCCGCAAGGTGGGCTGCTTAGGCGCGTCCTACGGAGGTTTCATGACTCAGTATCTGCAAACAAAAACCAACATCTTCGCTGCTGCCGTATCGCACGCAGGCATCAGCGACCACACGGCCTACTGGGGCGAGGGATACTGGGGATACAGCTACAGTGAGGTGAGCATGGCCAACCGATATCCCTGGAGCGACCGCGACCTGTACGTGAACCACAGTCCACTCTACAATGCCGACAAGATTCACACGCCTCTACTCCTCGTGCACGGCACTGCTGACACCAACGTGCCCACGGGCAACAGCATAGCTCTCTACACTGCGCTGAAGTTGCTCGGCAGACCTGTGGCACTGGTCGAAGTGGAGGGTGAGAACCACTGGATTCAAGACTACAACAAGCGCATAAAGTGGCAGGACACTATCTTCGCATGGTTTGCCAAATGGCTACAGGACGACGACAGCTGGTGGAAATCCATGTACGACAAGATGCCGGAATAGAATGCTCTAACTTTGTCATCATCATAACAGTAAAGATAACAATGAGAAAACTATTTTTAGCAATTGCAGTGTGTTGCAGCCTGTTGCCTTCTATGGCACAAAAGGAAGTTTCGCTGAAGCTCGATCCCGCACAGTCGCAATGGTTCCGTGAGGCTAAGTTCGGAATGTTTATCCATTGGGGGCTGTATTCGTGTTTTGCAGGCAGCTACAACGGACATACGCTTCCGGACACCTCCCTTCCCAACGGGAACAGCTGGTATGCAGAATGGGGAGAGAAGCGCTTAGAGATTCCCGACGAAGTCTATCGAGGAAAGGTACACGATTTTTCCACGCCTAATTACAATCCCGATGAATGGGCACGACTCGCAAAGGAGGCCGGAATGAAGTACCTCGTTATCACGGCAAAGCACCATGACGGGTTTGCGCTATGGAATTCGAAAGTCTCTCACTTCGATGTAGAGCTGACTCCGGGTAAGAAGGATTTGCTGGCCCCATTGGTCAAGGCCTGCAAGAAATACGGATTGAAATATGGATTCTACTACTCTCATTGGGAGGACTGGGAACATAAGGGAGGTGCCAAGCCTTCATGGGAGAAACAGCCCACCGATGAGGAATATCAGAAATACTGGGAGGAAAAGAGCCTGCCGCAGGTCAAGGAATTGTTGGTAAACTACGATCCCGACCTACTCTGGTTTGACACCTGGGGCGAAGAAGGCACATTGCTCACCCCTCAGCGCCGTGATGAACTTATCCGGTTGGTGCGTACCTACAGTAAGAAATGTCTCATCAATGGACGTATCTGCTACACCAATCCGGGTGAGGATATTGATTTCCTGGAGATGATGGACAATGAGTATCCTGCGTCCCTTCAAGACCGTCCCTGGCAGACTCCCGCTACGATGCAACATTCATGGGGATATCATGCCAAGGATTTCAACTGGAAGCCCACGAAGCAGATGTTGACCTATCTGGTCAGCAACACTTCGAAAGGCGGAAACTACTTGTTGAATATAGGTCCGAAGGCCGACGGTACAATCCCCGTTCCGGCTGTGAGACGACTGCGTGAGATGGGAGCCTGGCTTTCGGCAAACGGTGAAGCTGTCTATGGGGCATCGCCCATAAGCGTTCAAGTGCCTGATGGCGTGTACCTTTCACAGAAGACTGAGGGAGGAAAGCATCTGTTGTATGTCTTTATCACCAAGTCCATGGAACAACTTACCATTCCCATAACGGCAAGGGGAAGCATTTCGGTCTTAGAAACAGGACAACCCATTTCCTATACTCAAAATGGAAATGCTGTGAGTCTTTCACTTCCAGAAAACCTGTTCCGGGATTCATCCATTCAAGTGTTGAAATTAGAAATACAATAAGAAGGCAGAAGCTTTCACAACACTCATCACGCTGACAATCTTTCTGGTCATTCGGAATGAATGAACCAGAGAGATTGTTGACAAAGAATCCAAGCTACATTTCAACTGTCCTTGCAAAATCATCAATACATCTGTTCATCAAGGGTGATTTTCAAAAGCCAAACGAAATCTTTGCTACATACTTGTCAATAGCAATACGACCATTATGAAAATCAGAACTTTAGCTTTGTGTCTGTTCGTCATTATAGGCTTATCAACTCAGGCGGACAACAAACCGCCGCCTCAGGCTCCTCTGCAGATTCACCTCAACACACCAACTACCTTAATGGGGTCTCAACCGAATGACAACTTTTTCAGGCATGGCAGATGAATGAACAAGCAAAATCACGACAACCAAAATCAGGAAAAGACAGCGCTGACACAAAGAGGTTTTATCGGTTTGGGTCTGAATCAGTAATCGCTGATATAACTGTTGATTATCCATAACTTGATGTCCT